>CAYTOM010000242.1:0-2471 GCA_964439335.1 uncultured Peptococcaceae bacterium
GTGTTTCATGAAAATGAGGCACGCTTTTTTCTATGCCTTTAAGCGATTTTCCTTTATTTTGAATGTATAACTGCGCAAGCACAGACGAATATTATTAGCGAAACTATCAAAGGAGGTAGAAATAGTGAGTTCGATTTGTGTCAATTCGGAAATAGGAGTTTTAAAAAAGGTATTGGTTCATCGTCCGGGAGCCGAGCTGGAAAATCTGATGCCGGAATATCTGGAGAGGCTATTGTTTGATGATATACCGTACTTAAAAATTGCGCAGGAGGAGCACGATGCTTTTTGCGATATTTTGCGCAAAAGAGGAGTAGAGGTAGTGTATCTGACCGATATGCTGGCAGAATCACTGGTTGATAGCGAGGTCAAAAATGAATTTTTGCGGGAATTTTTAAGCGAAGCCGGCATTAGAGATCATAAACGCTTGGATATAGCGATTGATTATTTCAACCAAATGAGTACGAAAAATATGGTTGAAAAAATGATTGCCGGTCTGCGCAAAAGTGAGCTCAAGGGTAACTATCGCAAGAGTCTGGGGGATTATCTGGAGAGTGATTATCCTTTTTTGATTGATCCGATTCCTAATTTATATTTTTCGCGCGATGCCTTTGCGGCGATAGGCAGAGGGGTGTCTATCAATAAAATGGCGACTATCACCAGAAATAGAGAGACACTTTTTGCAAAATATATTTTTAAGTATAATCCTCTCTATCAAGATGTGCCGATTTTGTATGATCGCAAGGAGCAGGCGATGATCGAGGGTGGGGATATTTTGGTGCTGGACGAAAAAACTGTAGCGATAGGTATTTCGCAGCGAACTACCCCCCAAGCGATTGAAATATTGAGCCGCAAACTTTTAGCCGAAGAAACCGGCTTTGAAAAGGTGCTGGCTATCGATATCCCCAAAACTCGCAGTTTTATGCATTTAGATACTGTATTTACGATGGTGGATCGCAATAAATTTACGGTGCATAATAATATCAGCCGCGATTTTAGGGTGTTTGTCTTGACTAGGGGCGCAGGAGAGAGCCTGCAAATCATGGAGGAGCAGGATACTTTAGAGCATATTTTGCTGGAGCATCTCAATTTGGACAAGGTCGAATTAATCAAATGTGGCGGCGGTAGTGTGATCGATGAGGCACGAGAGCAGTGGAATGACGGCTCCAATACTTTGGCAGTAGCACCGGGAGTGGTGGTAGTGTATGGGCGTAATCATGTGACCAATGAAATTTTGCGTGAAAGCGGTGTGGAAACTTTGGTTATCCCCAGCTCGGAGTTATCCCGAGGGCGTGGCGGACCCAGATGTATGAGTATGCCGTTAGTTAGAGAAAAACTCTAAACTTGTTTATAATCTAAGGAGGATAAAAAATGGCTGTAAATATGAAAGGCAAATCTTTTTTGACATTAAATGATTTAACACCTTGCGAAATTCGCTATTTACTGGATTTAGCCCATGATTTGAAAGCTAAAAAACGCATGGGTGTCTATGAGCATAATTTGGCTAATAAAAATATCGTGCTATTGTTTGAAAAAACCTCGACCAGAACTCGCTGTGCCTTTGAGGTCGCTGCCCGAGAGGAGGGCGCCGGAGTGACATTTTTAGATCCCGGTAGCTCGCAAATGGGCAAAAAGGAATCGTTAGAGGATACGGCTAAGGTCTTGGGTCGCTTTTTTGATGGTATCGAGTATCGCGGCTATGAGCAGGAGGTCGTCGAATTATTAGCTAAACACGCTGGGGTACCGGTGTATAACGGTTTGACGGATTTAGACCATCCGACGCAGATTTTGGCGGATATGATGACAATTGAGGAGCATTTGGCGAAGCCTTTAAAAGAGGTCAAAGTAGTATTTCCCGGCGATGTGCGTAATAATATGTGCTATGCCTGGATGTATGGCTGTGCCAAAATGGGTATGCATTTTGTCGGTTGCGGACCGAAAGAGTTAATCGAAGGAATTGATCAGAAAATTTACCGTGAGGTTTTGGCGATTGCCAAAGAGACCGGAGCTACAATTGAAATTACCGATAATTTAGCGTGCTTAGCTGGTGCAGATGTGATTTACGGTGATATTTGGGCGTCAATGGGCGAGGAGGATTTGATTCCGCAAAGAGCTAAATTGTTAGCGCCGTTTAAAGTAACGATGGAGGTACTAAAAAAGACCGGCAATAAAGATGTGCTGTATCTGCATTGCTTGCCGTCATTTCATGATATGCATACTTTGTTAGCAAAAAGTTGGAAAGAAAAAGGGGTGGATATTTGTGAGGTCGATGATGAGGTATTTCGCAGTATACATTCGGTAGTGTTTGACGAGGCGGAAAACAGGATGCACATTATCAAAGCGGTATTGGTGGCGACATTACGATGAAAAAGACACCTAAATTAGTAGTGGCTGTCGGTGGTAATGCGTTGGAGGATAAAAATTTGCCACCTACTGCTGCCTCGCAAAGGATAGTAGCGGCTAAAACTGCCGCA
>CAYTOM010000243.1:0-2466 GCA_964439335.1 uncultured Peptococcaceae bacterium
TCTTATACTTTCTTAATACTCTATTTTAATCACACGCTAAATTCTCTCTACTACGAATAAAGAAAGGGTAGCCACTATGCTCCCCTTTCTTATTAGCTACCTAAATGTGTTTGCGCAAGTTCCTGATTATTCAGCGTCCTTAGTAAACACAGCTTTTTCTTTAATTTCATCGGTTAATTCAATCTCTAACGCTGCTAGAGTATCTTCGTTAATAGTGATATTATCTGCCGGTACGACTATTGAGGGGATATCGCTCACAGCTTTACCTTTAAAATATTCGTCCAGCATATCAGCAGTCATCGCTCCGATATGCTTATCACTGATCGCGATAGTAGCAAATGCTCCGGAATCAACCTTTGTAGCCGAGGAGCCATACACCGGAATTTTATGCTCTCTGGCGATTTCAGTCACCAAGGACATCCCACTTTGAATGACACTATCATTAGGTATAAAAATTGCATCTACTCTGCCGACTAAAGACTGCGCTGCCTGCTGTACCTCCGAGGAATTAGTCACGACAGCCTCGATATATTTTAAATTATTAGCCTCTAAGTAAGCCTTGGCATCATTAGCAGTATTAACCGAATTTATCTCGCCGGTACAATATAATAAACCATAGGTCTCGCATCCGGGAGTTAATTGGTCACTTAGAGCAAATATATCGCTTACCGGAATGGCATTAGAGGTACCGGTCGCATTTTTATCCGGTTCATTCATATCAGTGATTACCCCTGCGGCTACCGGTGCTGAAACTGCAATGAAAAATACCGGAGTTTCGCTTTCTAAATTAACCATACCCTGCGTAGCCGGAGTAGCAATCGTGCAAATAGCATCGTAGCTACCATCAGCCATACTCTGACAAATCGTATTCAAATTAGTCGCATCTGCTTGGGCATTTTGATAGTCGATGACCAATTTATCCTCATCATAGCCCAAGTTACGCAATTCCTCGATAAAGCCCTCGCGCATTTCGTTAAATGCTCCATTTTCGATATACTGAATTACGCCTACTTTATAACTATCGGGATTATCGTTCTGTGCCTCGCCATTACCGCAAGCAGCTAATGATAAGCCCATCGCTCCCATTAAAGCTACCGCAGTTAATTTTTTCACCATTTTCATTGCTTTTGTTGTTTTCATATGCTTTTCCTCCTAAATTTTACTTTAATTTTAATCTGAATTTATCATTTTTTGATACGGCTTACTTATATTCTTCCAAGGTCATAAACGCCTCATAAAGCATTTCCTCAGTTATTACATACGGATTTTTGTCGATATCTTTCATCGCTAATACTTGCGGAATAATATTCGTCAGTTCCTCTTTGGTAATTTCTAAATCCGCTAATTTGCACGGTAGTGCAATTGATTGATAAAACTCGTATAGCTTTTTAAACTCTTCCGTTTGCTTATCCACCAATGCTAAGATTAACACCCCATAGCCTACGACTTCGCCATGCAGATGATTTTTTTCAATATGCGGATAGCTTGTAAGGGCGTAAAATATACCATGAGCTAAGCCTGTATTATAATCAATAATTTCCTCCATAGTTAAAAATATAGAACACATTCCGGTCGTCACGATAATCGCTAAGACACTTTCCTCTAAAGCTCGATTTACTACACCGTTTTTGTTCGCTTCCATCGCTTTGGCACCGTACTTTAAAATCGGCTCGACACACATACGACTCAAAGTAACCCCCATCGCATGGTAATATTTCAGCTCATCACCGCGCGATGATACTGCCGATTCATAGTGCTTAGCCAGCGTATCGCCAATTCCAGCCCACATATAGCGTGTCGGTGCCTGAGCGATAATCTCCGTATCGATAAAGGTATGCACCGGTGGTTTTTTGAGAAAAAACGGTCGTTTAAATCGCCCATCGGGATAATACATAATCGACACACTCGTCGTCCCGGCACAAGTCGAAGCAATAGTCGGAAAAGCAAAGACATTTTTCCCGATGGTTTCGCCCAATGCTTTCGCTGTGTCTAAGGCCTTTCCCCCACCTACCGCAAAAATCATCTCGGCACTTTGCACGATTTCATTTTGGCTTAAGATTTCTATATTTTCATAGCTCGCCTCTCCACCGTAGTAGATAAAGCCGATGATCTCTATTTTGCTTTCAGCTACAGCCCCGAGCAATTTATCCCGAGCCGCCGCCAGTGCTTTATTGCCACCGATAACTACCGCTTTACTGCCAAAATCACTACAAATATCGCCTATTTTTTGATACACGCCCTCACCTATCGAATACGACGGGAGATTTAAAGTATACTCTGCCATTTTTATGCCTCCTTAGCTCAATTATTGAACAAAATCGTAAATTTAACAACAAAAAACCCGACGGATATAAATCCGTCGGGGACGATGGTCTATTCGTGGTGCCACCCCAATTCGTCAAAGTAAACTCTGACCTCATTAACAAATGTACTCAATGATTTTCACATATTTATACACCGTCCCTC
>CAYTOM010000244.1:0-2462 GCA_964439335.1 uncultured Peptococcaceae bacterium
AGCAAAACCATATTAACTTATTATGCCTATTCTTTTAACGCTAAAACTAAAAGCCTAAAACTAAAATCGAAATATTCTGTATTAAATATTATTAACAGAATATTTCTGTTGGCATCTGCCATCTAGGCACGCCATCGTACTTTCATTTAGTTGATTGCATTACCTCCCGTGCACAGAATGCCAAGTTATTTTTGCTAGCGTCAATAACTTCTACAAGAATTATTATATAGATTTAATATTTATTTGTCTAATTTATATTATATATGTTACCTCGTATTTCCATAGTTTAAAACTATAGTGTTCGAAAATATTGTTTCTATTTATCTTTATTTATCCTATCCACCGCTTGCCTTTAAATGCAAAAAATCCTCCGTTCAAACCTAAACCACCTTAGATTTGAATGGAGGATAACAACAATGCCTAATTATTTAGCTATTATTCATCGATAAAATCCTTGATCTTATCAAAGAATTTTTTATTTTCCTTGCCTTTTTTAGCGCCTTTATCAGCTTTCGCATCTTTATCGCGCATTTTATCATCATTAGCCTGTGCTCCGTCAAAGGTCTCTCCTAATTTACGGAACAATTCCTTTTGCTCAGCGGTCAAATTTTTCGGCGTGACGATACGCACGATGACATACTGATCGCCTTTGCTATAGCTATTGATGCTCTTGACACCCTTGCCGCGGATGCGGAATTTAGCTCCGCTTTGTACGCCGGCAGGAATAGTCAAAGTGACCTTGCCCTCCAAAGTCGGCACCTGGATATCAGCACCCAGAGCCGCCTGAGCGACATTGATCTCTTGCTCCATATAAATATCATTTTCATCACGCTCAAAAATCGGATGATTACGCACACTGATATAAATATACAAATCGCCCTTGGCTCCGCCTTGTTCACCGGCTTCGCCCTCGCCACTCATACGCAAGCGTGAATCATTATCAACACCGGCAGGGATTTTGACCTTTAAATCAGTCTTGATCCGCTTGCGACCGGTACCACCGCAATCGGGGCATGGGTCCTTGATTACGGTACCTTTACCACCGCACTCCGGACAAGTTTTGACCGATTGAAATTGCCCAAAAGGTGTCTTTTGCGTCGTAGTCACCTGCCCGCGACCATTACAGCGTGGGCAAGTCGTCGGCGAAGAGCCGGCTTTGGCACCACTGCCATGGCAAGTAGAGCAAGTCTCCCAGCGAGACACGCTAATCGTCTTTTCACAACCAAAAATAGCCTCTTCAAAATCAATCGTCAAATCATAGCGCATATCGGCGCCTCTTTTCGGTCCACGCTGCGCACCACCGCCACCGGCGCCACCGAAAAACATATCAAAAATATCGCCCATATCGCCAAATCCACCATTAAAGCCACCGGCACCTGCGCCGCCAAATCCGCCGGGACCGGCATGACCAAACTGGTCATACTGTGCCCTTTTTTGCGGATCGGATAGATTTTCGTAGGCTTCATTGACTTCTTTAAACTTTTCTTCGGCTTCTTTATTGCCGGGGTTGACATCCGGATGATATTGCCGTGCCAGTTTGCGGTAGGCCTTTTTTAATTCATCATCTGTGGCTGTCTTTTCTACCCCCAGCACTTCATAATAATCGCGTTTGTCAGCCATTATTTCTCATCCTTAACTTCGGTATATTCAGCATCATAGACACCATCTTCGTTAGGCGCACCTTGAGAGGCTGCTTGAGAGGCTTGAGCAGCCTGAGCCGCAGCATACATTTTTTCGGTAATTTTATACATAGCGTCAGTTACAGCGTCGGATTTGCTCTTTAATTCCTCGGTCGAAGCATTGTTTTCCAAAGCAGCTTTCAATTCATCTTTCGCCTTTTCGACAGCTTCTTTATCAGCCGGGTCAATCTGCTCACCTGCTTCAGCCAAGGTTTTCTCGACTTGGAATACCAACGAATCAGCCTGATTTCTGGTGTCTACTTCCTCTTTGCGTTTCTTGTCAGCTTCAGCATTAAGCTCAGCATCTTTAATCATTTTATCGATTTCTTCGTCAGACAAACCACTGTTGGATTTAATAGTGATACGCTGTTCTTTACCGGTACCTAAATCCTTAGCGGAAACATTAACGATACCGTTAGCGTCGATATCGAATTTAACTTCGATTTGCGGTACCCCACGCGGAGCCGGAGGGATATCCATCAAAGTAAAGCGACCCAAAGTTTTATTGTACTGTGCCATTTCACGCTCGCCCTGCAAAACATGAATATCGGTCGAGGTCTGATTATTAGCGGCAGTGGTGAAAATCTGGCTACGGCTAACCGGGATAGTAGTATTTCTTTCTACGATTTTAGTAAATACACCGCCCAAAGTCTCAATACCTAAAGACAACGGCGTAACATCTAACAATACGACATCTTTAACCTCACCAACCAAGACACCGCCTTGGATAGCAGCACCGATAGCGACACATTCATCAGGGTTGATGCCTTTAAACGGTTCTTT
>CAYTOM010000245.1:0-2449 GCA_964439335.1 uncultured Peptococcaceae bacterium
GGTGCAGTTAAAATCACGCCGTCTCACGATGTCAATGACTTTGAAATGGGTCGCCGTCATAATTTGCCCGAGGTTGTCGTTATCGATAAAGACGGCAAAATGAACGAAAATGCCGGTATTTATGAGGGATTAGACCGCTATGACTGCCGCGAAAAATTAATTGCGGATTTTGAAAAAAGCGGTGTCTTAGTCAAAATTGAGGACCATACCAATTCTGTCGGTCATTGCTATCGTTGCAATACGGTAATTGAGCCGTTAGTCAGCAGACAATGGTTTGTAAAAATGAAACCGTTGGCAGAGCCGGCTATGGAAGCTGCTTTGAAAGGCGATGTCAAATTTATTCCCGAAAGATTTACCAAAATATATTTAGGTTGGTTGGAAAATATTCGCGATTGGTGTATTTCGCGCCAATTATGGTGGGGGCATCGGATTCCGGTGTGGTACTGCGAGGATTGCGGTGAGGTCATCTGCGAAATGGAGGATCCGACCGTTTGCCCGAAATGCGGCTCGACCCATTTGCATCAGGACCCTGATGTGTTAGATACTTGGTTTTCCTCCGGTTTATGGCCGTTCTCGACGATGGGCTGGCCGGAAAAAACTCCGGAATTAGATATGTTTTACCCGACCAGCGTCTTGGTCACCGGGCGTGATATTATCTTTTTCTGGGTCGCCAGAATGCTCTTTGACGCTTTAGAATTTACCGGCGAGGTACCGTTTAAAGAGGTCTTTATCCATGGCTTGGTTTTGGATAGCCAAGGTCGTAAGATGAGTAAATCTTTGGGTAATGGTGTCGACCCATTAAAGGTTATCAACGAGTATGGTGCCGATAGCCTGCGCTTTATGCTTATCACCGGCAATACCCCCGGTAACGATTTGCGCTATCGTGATGAGCGACTGGAATCTGCGCGTAATTTTGCTAATAAAATTTGGAATGCTGCGCGTTTTTCCTTGATGAATTTAGAGGATTATCAAGCAAATAGCGAGATTACTCCCCAGTATGAGACTGCTGATAAATGGATTATGAGCCGCTTTGCTTCGGTGAGCCGTCAAGTAACAGATTTGTTAGATCGTTATGAATTAGGCGAGGCTGCGCGTGTCATTTATGAGTTTACCTGGAGTGAATTCTGCGATTGGTATATCGAATTGGTAAAACCGCGTCTTTATGGCAAGGATACTCCGGAGAGCCGTTATGCTGCTCAGGAAACCTTGGCAAATGTTTTGCGTCAGACGATGGAGCTTTTGCATCCGTTTATGCCGTTTATCACTGAGGAAATCTGGCAGCATTTACCGCATGAGGGTGAAACTATCATGCTGGCTCCATGGCCGTTAAAAGATGAAAACCTAATCGATACACAAATCGATAAGCAAATGGAATTGACGATTGAAATCATTCGTGCCATTCGTAATTTGCGTAGCGAGATGAATGTACCGTTAGGCAAAAAAGCTGATGTCATCATTTGCGCTAATAATGGTGAATATGCCGCTTATTTAAAGGATACCGCTAATTATATCCAAGGTCTTGCCAGTGCCGAAAGCCTGTCTATCGAGGAATCTTTAGCTGTTAAGCCTACTCAAGCAGCTACTGCTGTCGTTCATGGCATCGAAATTTATCTGCCGCTCAGAGGACTTATCGATTTAGATAAGGAAATCGCTCGTTTGGAAAAGGAATTGACCAAAATGGAGGGCGAAATCAAGCGTATCGAGGGTAAATTATCTAACGAGGGCTTTGTCGCCAAAGCTCCGGCAGAGGTCATCGAGAAAGAGAAAGAAAAATTAGGCAAATATCAAGCTACGAAAGAAGCACTTTTGGTGCGTTTGGCTGAATATAAGGCGTAAAAAAATGGGAATGCTGTAAATCAGCATTCCTATTTTTGTGTAAATGGGCGAAAAACCATACTTTGCTGATAAGTATTAAAATATTATATCATTTTTACGGCGATATTTCTGGCAAGATGAGCCGAAGTGTGTTAAAATAATACTTAAATACTTGTATTTCTAACGGAGGTGGAGGAAATTTACGGTATAATTTTAATGATTGCCTTTGCGTTATATATTTTGCTGGATTATTTATCTCATGAGCGCAATGTCTATAAGCTACTTTTTTTACTGCCGATTGGGATGAGCACGCTTTTTTTGACTGAGCTACCCAGTAATTGGACACCGGAGTTCTTTTTGTTTTATCGCGTGATGCTGATAATCGTCTGCTTTGTAGTATCGGGGTTATATTTCGGTGATTTACTCAGACGCAAAAAGAGAAAACAGCAGATATTAACTCAGCGCCAGAGAGAGCAACAACAAAAAATGCGGAATAATGGTGCGCAGAAAAAATCAAAGAAAAACAAGAAACATTAGGGAAATGTAGGAGATAAAATGGAGCATAAAAAAGAGTATGTGCAGGAGTGCTTTAACACGATTGCGGATAATTACGACCAGATGAATAATATTATGA
>CAYTOM010000246.1:0-2410 GCA_964439335.1 uncultured Peptococcaceae bacterium
GGTAATCCGGTCAAAGCGTTTTTAAAGATTTGCTCAAAGCCTAAAAATTTAATGATGCCTTCATATACGGACGGATGGAAACGCAAGCCGCCTTTATACGGCCCAATAGCACTGTTAAACTGAATACGGAAACCACGATTGACTTGGACTTTGCCATTATCATCAACCCACGGTACACGGAATTTGATAATTCTTTCCGGCTCGACAATGCTGTCGATAATGCCTAAAGTAATATATTCAGGATGCTTATCGATAACCGGTTCCAAGGACTCTAATACTTCTTTAACCGCCTGATGGAACTCCGGCTCACCTGGATTGCGCGCAATTACTTTGTCCATAACCTCTGCTAAGTACTGATTTTTAAAGCTCATTTCACATACCTCCATTAATTAACCTAAAATTAAGTCAAATGTTTCTGACTTCTCTCAAAACCTCTGAGGAATTCTAAGAGCTAACAGAAAATCATTTCTCGAAACTATTATTTGTATAAAACGCCTTTTTTATGCATAAATATCCACTATTTTCACACTTTTTTCGACTTTTTAATATACATTTACCCCATAGTTTACACTTTTTCGCTTGATTTTCTGTTTATTTGTATAAATATAGCACACGATAGATTTGTTGTCAAGATAAAAAAGCCGCATTTTTTGCAAAATGCGGCTTTCGTTTCCTTTTTCTCTTAATAACTACTATTATAGTATGTTTTAAATTTATGCACGATATGCACACTCGTGATTTTATTTCATGCTTTTTGGCGCACACTTTTTCCAAAAGATAAAGCTCAAAATTGCGGCAAAAATAATACCTGCCGGATAAGCAATAGATGCCGATAAGCCTAAATAAAACTCGGATTTGCTCATTAGCATATAGGTAAAAATCAGCGCACTCATAAAGGCTGCCGGTACAGCGGCAATTAACGAATAAGAGAATTTCTTCGCATTACGGCTTAGATATACCGCAGTTGCCCACAAGACAACCATTGCCAAGGTCTGATTGCTCCAAGAGAAGTATCTCCAAATGACATTAAAATCTAACTGGCTCAAGATTACACCGGCAATCAATAACGGAGCTGCAACGATTAAACGCTTGCTCAACGGCTTTTGATCCCATTTGAAAGCATCTGCCAAAACTAATCTCGCACTACGGAAAGCAGTATCACCGGAAGTGATCGGGCAGGCTACAACACCGATAACTGCCAATGCACCACCGACAGGACCTAACAAGGTGTGCAAAATTTCATAAACAACACCACTTTGTCCCATAGCACTGATTGCGGCATACAAAGCATCAGTATTGTGATAGAAAGCAATACCTGCTTGCGCCCAAATCAAAGCGATAATACCCTCAGCGACCATTGCACCGTAAAATACCTGTCTGCCATGGTTTTCTTTGGTCAAGCAACGAGCCATTAACGGAGACTGGGTAGAGTGGAAACCGGAGATAGCACCACACGCTACAGTGATAAACATATACGGCCAGATCGGTAAACCAGCCGGATGCTTGTCTACGAAAGAGATTTCCGGCAAAGAATAACCATGAGCAAATAAACCTACTACTAAACCTACAGCCATAAAAATCAAAACTGCACCAAACAACGGATAAATTCTGCCGATAATTTTATCGATTGGCAAAATGGTAGCCAATACATAGTAAATCAAAATGATTACCAACCAAGCCTTGGCAGACAAAAAGCCCTCAGTCAATTTGCCTAACAATGCCGCAGGAGTAGTCATAAAGACAGTACCTACCAAAACCAACAAAATAACAGAGAAAATAATCATTACCGCTCTGGCTTTATTACCTAAAAACTCACCTACTATTTCGACGATAGAGCAGCCATCTCTTCTCAAAGAAATCATTCCACTGGCATAGTCATGCACAGCACCGGCCAAAATAGTGCCAAATACGATCCAGAGCAATACTACTTCACCAAAGCACGCTCCCATCAACGCACCAAATATCGGGCCTGTGCCGGCGATATTTAAAAGTTGGATCAAGAATACTTTCTTGCTGGACATGGGGATATAGTCTACATTGTCTGCCATTTTAACAGCAGGAGTAGGAGTATCGCTGATATTGAATACTTTTTCTACTAATTTGCCGTAAAATACATATCCCAAAACCAAGATAGCAATAGCTGCAATAAATGTGTACATTTTACATTTCCCTTCTTTAGACATTTTTGATATTTTGCCCAAAATTAGTCGGGCATATACCTGATTTTGATCTATATAAAAGCCTTGAGCAATCGCCCAAAGCTTAATTTTTAATAATGTTAACTTTTGCCTAAATTTTAGCTTGTTTGGTGATTAAATTCATAGGCTACATCAGCTACCTTTTTTACTTTAAACGCATAGCTCCCCGGCACGATTAATTCGTCATGAAGCCACACTAATTCATACTCCTC
>CAYTOM010000247.1:0-2394 GCA_964439335.1 uncultured Peptococcaceae bacterium
TTAGAGGCATGATAGGTCAGCTTATAATCTGCTGCCCCCAAAATCGGCAAATCAGCATATTTTTCACCATATTGCGCTTCATTAATCAACTTTTGCGGATGCTCTATCCTGACACCTATCGCAAATGCTTTCGGTATCATCTCGATATTTTGCTCAACCAGCTGATAAAATGTATCGCGCGCACTATGCCCTATCGCCAAAACTACCGCTTGAGCAGGGATTTTTTCCTCATCATTCACCACTACGCCCTTTATCGCGCCATCGGTAATAATAAACTCGGTAACTTGAGCATTAAAGCGCACTTCGCCACCTAAATTGATAATATGATAGCGGATATTACGCACCACTTTACGCAATATATCTGTCCCGATATGCGGACGATGACTGTAAATTATATCCTCCGGACCACCATGAGCAATCAATTCCTCCATGATGTGTCGGACTCTGATATCTTTCACGCCACAGGTCAGCTTGCCATCGGAAAACGCTCCGGCACCACCCTCGCCAAATTGCACATTAGAGTGGATATCTAAATCCCCGCCACGCCAAAATTCCTCGACCTTGGCTGCTCTGGTGTCCACATCTTCGCCACGCTCTAAAACTAACGGCTTATACCCCATCTGCGCTAATAATAAAGCCGCAAACAATCCTGCCGGTCCTGCCCCGATAACTATCGGTCTATCAGGCAAATGATTTTCCCCGGGATGTGGCTTTTGATATTTATCAATCACGCTTTTACTCACCTGCTTAGGGTCACATTTACGCAAAATCTTATTCTCATCGCCTTTAACTGTCACATCAATCGTATAAACCATGCAAATACGCTCTTTTTTGCGCGCATCAATCGACTGACGATAAATATGATACTCCTGAAGCTCCTCAGGCTTTATTTTCAAAGTCTTGATAATCTCTTTTTTTAAGATAGGCTCCTGCTTTTTATAAGCATCTATCTTGATTGCATTTATTCTCAGCATCATTGCCCCACCTTTTCTCATACTCTCTTAATCATAATAAAAAAAAGACTGGCGGTCAAGAGTATTCCGCCATTCTTTTCATTAATTTGCTTATTTATCTTAATTTATCAATCCACCGCTTAGCTCACATTTTGATAATTCGTCCCGGGGCTATATCCGTCCGATTAAAACATTTTGGTTCAGTTGAAATAATCCTGCGCACTTCATAATTTCCGCCACCTTTATCGACGACATACATTTTGACCCCATGATAATTGCACAATAGCTCATTTTCACTTTCCCGACTAAAATCCGGCACAGCTAAGGTATAAAAGATATCCATCATTTCTTGCGCTCCTCTATCAAGCTATCTATTTTCGCCATAGCTTCCTTGATAGTGCCTAATTCATCGATTAATCCATATTCCACAGCACGCCTGCCCACCACTACAGTGCCTATATCCTGCGACAATTCCCCGACAGTAAGCATCAAATGGCGAAATTTCTCCTCTGAAATATGTGAATGACTCACGACAAAATCCACCACTCTATCCTGCATTCGCTCGATATATTCCATAGTCGCCGGCACACCGATGACCATGCCCGTTAAGCGTACCGGGTGGATAGTCATACTGGCACTGGGGGCGATAAAGCTGTAATTTCCTGCTGTGGCTATCGGCACACCTATACTATGCCCTCCGCCTAATACCACCGTCACAACAGGCTTAGTCAAGCCGGAAATCCCCTCGGCGATAGCTAGCCCTGATTCGACATCGCCACCTACCGTATTGATCAAAACTATCGCACCCTCGACATCTTTATCCTGCTCTATCGCTACCAACTGGGGCAAAATATGCTCATACTTGGTCGTTTTATTTTGACTGCCCAAAAGCATATGCCCCTCTATCTGCCCGATAATGCTAATACACTGGATACGGCTCGACACCTGTGGCAAATTTGCCATGCCAAACTCCGTTAAATTATTACCTATATATTCCTGTCTATCAAATTGGCTCATACTTTCACTCCTTTAGAGCGTAGTATGAGCCAATTTTTTATCATTTATGCAATTATTCAGCGTCAATCAGCTGAAATCGTCTAATTAACCGACCATCTTTTTCAATCATTTCATTAAACATAACTAATGGTCTGACCCAAATCCCCATTTCACCATATAAGGCTTGGTAGACAGCCATTTCTTCCAAAGTCTCACTATGCTTAGCTATCGCTAAGAGTTTATAGTTATTACCTTTATAATGGCGATAAATACCGCCAATTACGATATTCTCCATCCTGCACCTACTCTGCTTTCGCCAAATTTCTGCCGGTTGCCAGCATCAATTTCAAGCGATTTTCCTGATTGACTTTGGTCGCACTGGCATCATAATCAATAGCCACGATATTAGCCTCGGGATTATTCTCTTTTATTTTGCGCACCATAC
>CAYTOM010000248.1:0-2388 GCA_964439335.1 uncultured Peptococcaceae bacterium
TTAGCTTTAACCAGTGCTGATGGCGTGATGATTGGCCGTGGGGCATTGGGCAGACCATGGTTTTATGGGGAATGTCGGCAATTTTTAAAGGATGGCAGTCTTACACCTGAGTTTACTTTAGCAGAAAAATGCGCGTTAATTATGGAGCATAGCAAATTAGCGGTGAAATATAAGGGTGAGCATATTGCAATGTGCGAGATGCGGCATCATTTGGCGTGGTATTTTAAAGGCTGGGCTCATTCGGCGAAAATGCGCAGTAGGATAAGCACCGTAGCTACTTTAGACGAGTTAGATGAATTATTGCAAAGATACTTAGATGATGAAAAGATTGCAAAATGATGTATAAAGTGCAAAAGATTGGTAATACTATAGCTGACAAGAAATAAAGGAGGTCACTATGGTGGACAATACTAATCTGATGGAGAAAAATCGCACGATGCATATGCTTTTGCAAAAAGCGGCTAATGATGTCGCAGATTTTTCGTATACAGCGGAGCATCTGGAGGCTATGCTGGGTGCGGCGGTATATTTGCTGGATAAAGAGGGGCATATTTTAGGCTATCGTGATGATGTGGCTAATGCTGCCTTTGATTATGATGAAGTAATAAACGGTAAATTAAGTGAGGATAGTGTGAGCTTTATTTATCGCTATACGCAAAGCACGAATAATATTTTGCGTGATAATCGCTATTTGATGATTATGCCGATTACGAATATGGGCGAAAGGTTAGGGACAGTGGTCTTTAGCAGAGCTAAAGAGGGATTTGACAGCGAGGAGATCATTTTAGGGGAGTATGGTGCGGCGATATCGGCAGTACAGCTATTGAGAATGATCAATCGCAAGGCAGAAACCGAAGCACGCAAGAAAAATGTGGTGCAGTTAGCCTTGGAAGTGCTATCATATTCGGAATTAGAGGCGGTTAAGTATATTTTTGGCGAAATTGAGGGTAGTGAGGGCTTTTTGATTGCCAGCAAATTAGCGGAGGAGTATAAATTGACACGCTCGGTCATTGTGAATGCTCTGCGAAAGCTGGAAAGCGCAGGCGTCATCGATGCTCGCTCGCTGGGAATGAAGGGTACTTATATCAAGGTACTCAATGATTATTTGTATGAGGAATTGGAAAAAGTGTAAAATATTTGCCTAGTAATGCTAGGTGGTCATAAAGCAAAAAATCCTCTGTGCAACAGCTTTTGCGCGGAGGATTTTTACTTTTCAAATGCTCTTTTTTGCTCGGAGCCGTTCGGTTTTGTTATGTTTGGGACATAAAAAAATAGGTATAAAAAGACCGCCAACTTTTCGCAGATTACGATAGGTGACGGTCTGTTTTTATATTTAGTTGTTGAGTTTAGCTGGGCATATTGAAATTGGTCAAGCGTTTATCCTTTTTGAGGGTTGGATTCTCCTTGCTTGATGGTAATACCGAAAATCTTGTAGGTGTATGTATCTACTTCATAAATTCCGCTATTCTCTAAATGTCCATTAATATCAAACGAATAACCTAAACCAATGTATTTACCGGAACCACCGTCATCAGCAGTCATTGTTGAAATACAAAAATTAGGTTTATCGTAATTAATGGTAACATCAGCATAATCAGAGTATGCAATACTTGCCCAAGATACCAACAAAACAACCGGCACAATCAATAAAAGGATTTTCTTTTTCATATGCTTACGCTCCTTTTATTTTGTTATCCTGCGCTTTCTGCTTGGTTGTTTTATATGCGCTTGAACAAGCCAATGCCATTACCATAGGGACAACTGCATATCCTGCACTGACTGTACCTTTATTGATTAAAACATATCCACTGCCAACAAAAGTCAGAATAATAAAAACAGCCGAAAGTATAAATAAAATCTTTCTCATATGGTACGCTCCTTTTATTCGATTATGTTCCTTTCACACTTCCGGTTTTCGACAAAACAATCCTTCGGATTGTGCTATTTGTTTGGTAAGCTCTACTAGCTCTCTATCCGGGTTGTAAAGCGTAAGATTAAGACAATCCCATTCAAATACAAGCAGGGCATTTTTATCAGGGAGCAACATATTCATATATCCGGAATGATTTTCCATGATAGTATCAATTATTTCTGCAATCAGTTTGGGATCTGGTTGTTCGATCCACTTGCCATAATGAACAATCATACGATAATAGCACATCAGTTTCAAGATGGTGCGGATAAATTTGTCTTTTAATCCATAACGCTCATAATTGTTAAGCAGATAGTTTTCTATTTTAAAAAATTGCCCATCTGCGTCTTTGGGAACCTGCCCGGGCAGAAAGTCTATCACATAGTATGGCTTTTCTAATAGGTCATTTAATACGCTGTCGTTATCGCTCATTTTAGTTCCTTTCATACGCTGTCGTTATCGCTCATTTTAGTTCC
>CAYTOM010000249.1:0-2384 GCA_964439335.1 uncultured Peptococcaceae bacterium
CTGGATATAATCCAAGACTACCGCCTCTAATATTTTCTCCTTACGGCTATCCATCTCCATTGCTCTCGCCTCCTTTGAGCCTTTGATTTGTTAGCACTCAAGTAGCTTGAGTGCTAATATATTATTTATAGCACCATAGCAGAAAATTGTCAAGGCATTTTTCGCAAAAAGACGAAAAAAGCATAATTTTTTTCGTTTCTTAGCTTTGATTTATTTTAGTTAGCCTATGCGAATTTTTTCTCAAAATATCTTGACACTACCACTGCAAGATGCTACAATTAATTTTAGTTAGCAATAAGTAACTAAATGTGATAATATTTTCATTTATTAAGGAGGGAATCGCACCGTAAATCTACTTTGCCTGGGCAAAATTGCATAGTATTTTGCCTGTTAGTTAGCTTTGGCTAACGCTTAATGCTTTGTGCTAATTTGCTTTAATTTATCACCAAAGAAAGGAACGAATTTATGAAATTGCAGAAAAAATCCAAGAAATTTTGCTCTCTACTTTTGATCGTCATGCTGATAATGACCATCATGCCGTTTCAGGCTTTTGCCGCAGTTGATTTGACCTATGCTACCAATAGCTCAGTCAGCATCATCAAAGACGGTAAATTTCAGCTGACCGACACTCAAGCCACCGTCGATGTCCAATTAGACAATCGTTTGGACAAATGCATCATGACTATCTTTTCCTATGCCGGCAATACCGCATTTGATGCCGATGATAGCCATAATACTCGCCTGTGGTCAGGCTATGTGACTAATGGCGAAAAAACTGTAAATTTTAATTCCAATATTGAATTAAAAGCAGGTCACAAAATCATCGCTTGCTGAAATGTGCCGATTGATGATGATAATTCCGGCGAAAACTATCGCTCGGTCATCTCCCAAGCTATCGAAATAGTCGATGAAAACGGCAGCGGTTTTACTGATTACACCTACCCCAATGCCACTATCGACGAGGAAACCCTCATGGAGGGAGCTACCGGCTTGCACATTTCTCTAAGCGGTGACGAGCGTTTATTCCAAGCTGCGAAAGACGGCAAAACTGCTATTTATTGCAGCGTGGGTATGTATCCTGCTGATGAGAGCTTTGATTTTGAGGGTGAAAACTTTATTTCTCTGTCCTCACCTATCAATGCCACCGAGCCTATCAATTCTCAAGAAATCACCCTTTCCGAGCCGTTAAAAGCAGGCTATCGTGTCCGTGCGGTAGTATATTGGACCCAAAATGTCGATATCTTCCTCGCCAAGGGCAACGACTACGAAGCAGTCTTTAATCTGCCCGATGATTCGGTGCTGATTACTGCTTTGCCCCAGGCTCCTACTGTAGCTGTAGCTACACCGCTATATGATGATGCCCAAAATTTTGACATCACTGTAGGCGGCGATATCCCCGAGGGAGCTATCCTTTTAGTTAAAAAATACGCCTCTACCGATACTGCTTTTGCTACTAACCAAGGCACCCCCTTGGGTACTAAAACCGGTCTTGCTAAAGGCACCATTAGTTTTACTCCCTCCGCTGAAATTGCGGAAAACGATAAAATTGTCGCCTTTATGCTCCAAAGCGGTAATGTCGTCGCTCAGTCTGAGCCTGTCAGTGTAGCCTACCGCCCGGCATTTAGCATTGCTTTAGATGGGGTCGTGACCTCTAATAGCAGCAGTGTCAGCTTTGATGTCACCGCCCTAAAAAGCGATGTGACCAATATCAATATCGCTAAACTCTGCAAAGTAGATAATGGTGGCAATATCATCTCTACTCCTTTAGCGCAAAAATTCGGTCAATCTGCCGGTAAAATTACCTTTGACTTAGCAAGCGGACAATTAGCTAAAGGCGATCGTTTTTGTTTGGTTTTAGTCTATGCTAATGGCGATAGAACCGTAACCAGCGATTTTTATACTGTAACCAAGCCATTAGATGCTGACAGCATTACCATTGTCGAGGAGAGCTTTAGCAATAGTTCGACCGGTGCTACTGTCATCGTTAATGGCTTTGAGGAATTAGCTACCGATAAAGCTAATGGCATCACAAGTACCTTATTCCTCACCCAAGGCTCCGTCGCTACTAACAATGACGCTGACAGTCGCAGCCAAGTCCGCAGCTTGCCCTTTACCGGACCAAACCCTTACAATTTTACCTTTGATAGCGGTAAATTAATCGATGGCAATACCTTGCAGGCACATATCTATGTCTATAACTCCGATAAAGACACCACTCTTTATAAATACAGTGCTCCAGTCACTATCGGCGAAGTCACTTTGGATGAATTAGCTGTAGCTATTTCTACCCCTTTAAAAGCTACCGATAGCTCTTTTACGGTAAATATCAGCGGTACGATTCCCGATGATGCGGTCTTGATCGTAAAAAGTTTCCCAGCTAGCAC
>CAYTOM010000250.1:0-2380 GCA_964439335.1 uncultured Peptococcaceae bacterium
GCACTGCGCCTAAAGGTATTTTATTTTTCTCGCGCATTTATCCTCACCTCAGGACAGTATATGCCCGAAATCTATAAACATATCCGCTTTTTTATCCTAAAATGCCTAAATGTTCTAACAATATTTTGATACCTATCAAAATTAAAATCGCTCCGCCACAAAATTCTGCTTTGGTTTTATATTTTAAGCCGAAAATACTGCCGATTTTAACCCCGACTGCCGAGATGACAAAGGTAGTACAGCCGATAAATAAAACCGCAAACAAAATATTGACCTGCAAAAAGGCAAAAGTGATCCCCACCGCCAAAGCATCAATACTGGTAGCTACCGCCAAAATAAGCATTGTTTTAAAACTTAAATCGCCGTCTACCTCGCCATCATTATCAAAAGCCTCTTTAATCATCTTAGCCCCGATAAATACTAATAAAACAAAGGCAATCCAATGGTCAATTTGGACGATGTACTGTTGAAATTGGGCACCTAAAATATAGCCTATAGTTGGCATCAATGCCTGAAAACCACCAAACCACGCGCCTACAATCAGCATATCTTTAAACCTGATTTTGCCTAATCCCAAGCCCTTACATACACTCACAGCAAATGCGTCCATCGATAAACCTACTGCCAGCAAGAATAATTCTAAAATTCCCATAATAATTCTCCTCCAAAATAAAAAATCAGATACATTGCTGTATCCGACCAATAGCTCATAGATACAGCACAGCTGTATATATGAGTCTCATTATTTAAGACAAAGCCAGGCTCCTGCCAGTATGTTGACCTTGTCACGCATTTGCGCTAACTACTCCCTCACTATATGTAATTAATATACCATACGCCTACTATTTTGTCAAGTATATTTATCTTTTAGAGATTATTTTTCGCCAAATTACTACCATTATCGGTTGAATCAGGCTCAATAAAATCGCCGTCACTGCCAAAAAATCCACCGAATACTGCCCTATCATCAGCTCATACTCACCATTTAGCCCGATAAATTCGCACATCATGAGTAATGCCAAATAAATACCACCGCTCACCCCTACCAATTGGCTGATAGCTTCAGCTAAAGGCGTAGTGATGATACCTACCGGCTCACTGCGCCGGCGATTATTCCATATCCGGCTTTTTAAACTGGCAATAGTCAAAATGCCTATTCCTCCGGCTAATAAAATCATCATTCTCACCTCGATTATATTGCCATTATATTTTTCAAGCAAATATTTTATGCTAAATCGCTTGACTAAAGATGAGTTTAATTTTATACTTATATACATATTTATTTAAAAAAGGAGCGTTACTTTTATGTTTAATATCGTCCTCGTCGAACCGGAAATTCCATCTAATACCGGCAATATCGCTCGTACTTGTGCGCTTACCGGTTGTCGATTGCATTTGGTTAAGCCGTTGGGCTTTTCGGTAGATGATAAGCACCTAAAAAGAGCCGGTTTGGATTATTGGCATCTGTTAGATATTACTTATTATGAAAATATTGAAGATTTTCTCGCTAAGCACGCCAATGACCGCTTATTTTTAGCAACTACCAAGGCGCAAAATCTTTACAGTGATTGCACCTACCAAGACGGCGATTATTTTTTATTTGGCAAAGAAACTGCCGGTCTACCCGAATGGTTACGCGAGAAATATCCTGACACCTGCATTACCATTCCTATGTTAGACAATCCTGATGCTCGCTCGTTAAATCTCTCTAATTCCGCTGCTATTATCATTTATGAGGCTCTCCGCCAATTAGATTTTGCCGGCTTAAAAAACTTTCATTAAACTAATGAAATAAAGCCCAAAAATACAACTTCGCCTTGATGTGTGGCGTGTACAATAGTTTTAAGCACAAAAGTAAACGGCGTGACTTCGGTCCGCCGTTTATTCTTACTTTCATTTTTTATACTATTCGTTCTCATCAAAATCATCCGAGGTCAAAAGCACAGCCGGAGTATACTCACAATCAGGAACTAAACTTTTAATCATTGCAAATAATTCATTAAAATAATCACCCGACACCCAATATATTTTCTTAAACTTAGTTTTGTCTGCATATGTAATATTAAACTCAATGCCGCCAATATCTGTACAAAACTCCTCGATATCTCTTTCAATTATTTCCGGTATCATCTGTGCAATGTGACTAAACTTCATTTTAAATATCGGACTGTTTGTTTTATAACTCCATTTTCTTTTAGGATTAATCTCTGTCTCTACATAGGGAACATACTCATAAGATATCGATTCTGATGTAATGGTTACTTTGTCATTATATGCTTCATCAATACAGCCATATCCTGATGCACCTTTAATTACTATTTGAATTATATCTTTCATGTCACACCTCCTCTGAAGCACTTACATTATATATCAAACCACA
>CAYTOM010000251.1:0-2366 GCA_964439335.1 uncultured Peptococcaceae bacterium
CGTGCCGCATCTACACAGCGCAGCACCTCTGCTAAATCATCATAACTAGCCGGTCTAACTTGCATTAGTTTATCCTCCTTAGCTTAATAGCATTCTATCATTCGCAAATTCCTGCTTTTTCTTTTGTGAATACATTTCCAAGACATCATCAACTGTCATATTATCACGCTCAGTTTCTCTGACATCCATAATAATTTCGCCACTATCCAGCATAATAGTCCGATTGCCGGTCGTCAGTGCCTGCTTCATATTATGGGTAATCATCAAGGTTGTCAAATTGTTTTCGCGGACGATTTTTTTAGTGATTTCCATCACCTTGTCCGCGGTCGCCGGGTCAAGCGCCGCTGTGTGCTCATCTAAAAGCAATAATTTCGGCGTCACCATTGTACACATCGTCAATGTCACCACTTGGCGCTGTCCGCCGGATAATAAACCTACTTTGGTTTTCAGTCTATCCTCTAAACCCATGCCAAATTCGCTTAAAATGCTCCTGAAAAACTCCCTATCCTTCGCTTTGATTGCCCAGTTTAACGGTCCTTTATATTTACGCGAATATGCCAAAGCCAGATTTTCCTCGATTGTCATATTCGGCGCAGTGCCTTTCATCGGGTCTTGAAAAACCCTGCCGATTAGCTTGGCTCTTTTATGCTCGCTATAAAAGGTAATATCCTCATCATCTAAAATAATTTTGCCGCCATCTGCCAAAAAACTACCGCAAATAGCGTTAAAAAGTGTCGATTTGCCGGCACCGTTAGAGCCCAGTACCGTCACAAAATCCCCCGTCGGTACCGCTAAAGACAAATTGTTTAAAGCCAAATGCTCATTAGGCGTATTTTTTGCAAAAGTTTTTCTGATATTTTCTACTTTAAGCATTTCTTTCACCGCCTTTTTTCACTTTCCGTACCTCTTGATAATATTTGAATGCCGGTATAGCTAAAGCTACCGCTACGATAATTGCCGAAACTAATTTGAGCATATACGCCGGAAAGAAATTACTTTTAGTCGCCCAAGCAATAATAAAGCGATAAACTACCGAGCCCAACACCGCCGCAAATATTCCCATACTCACACCGCGCTTGCCTAAAAATACCTCGCCGATAATGACCGACGCCAAGCCCACGACCAAAATACCCATGCCGGAATTAATATCAGCATAGCCTTGGTACTGGGCAATTAACGCTCCTGATAGCGCGATTAGACCATTGCTCAAACAAAAACCAATCAATTTTGTCCGATCGACATTAATAGACGAAGCACTGACCATCGCTGCATTGTCCCCTACAGCTCTGATACATAATCCCAACTGCGTTTTAAAAAAGATAATCAATAGTGCTATACATACCCCTGCGCAAATAATTGCCAGGATAGTTTTAGCCGTATTAGCCTCTAAACCGCTGACATTTTGCAGTGCTTTAAAAATAGTATCCTTGCCGATCAAGGACAAATTAGAGCTCCCGCGCATTACCCACAGATTGATCGAGTACAGCCCACTCATCGTCAAAATACCGGCTAATACCGGATGGATAAAGAGCTTGGTCTGCAAAAATGCCGTCACCGCCCCGGCTAAAGCCCCGGCTACAATCGCCAAAATAATTCCCAAAAAGGGATGCCCATTCACCGCAATAATTGCCGACACCGCTAAACCAAAGGTAAAGCTCCCCTCTGCCGTCAAATCCGGTGTATCTAAGATACGAAAGCTAATATATATCCCTATTGCCATAATCCCATATAACAACCCCAACTGCAAGGAGCCTATCCACAGCGTCATTATTATTCCCCCTAAAAATATGTATGAAATATGTATATCGGCTTTAAATTTTTACTATTTTTACGGTATTCCCATGTGTCCGGATAATTTCAAGCAAATCGCAGGCTTTGAGCCACACCGTCGCTGTATTATCATTCGGGTGTACTCCTATTAAAGCACTGCCCAGAAATAAATCGCTATCCAAAAATACCTCGACCTGTCTGGCATCATCATTTAGGATACCAAACGGACTTACTGCTCCTGCCTTTAATCCTAAAATACTCTCTAATTCAGCAGCACCGGCAAAGCCCAATCGTCGCAAATGATTATCTCTGCTAAACGCTTTCAAATCGATTTTCTTTTCATCTTTTAGCGTGATTAAATAGTAATTTTGCTTTTTATCATCGCGCAAAAACAGATTTTTCGCTCCACTATCCGGATAGGGCATCTCTAGCAAATTAGCCTCCTGCACAGTATACACTGCTTGATGCTCTAATACCTCATAGGGCACCTGTATTTTGGCTAAAAATCGATAAATCTCCACTTTATCCATCATGATATATCCCACTTTTCTGCTTTGCTCTTATTTTAGCACATTTTAGCTCTTTCTACCAAATAA
>CAYTOM010000252.1:0-2366 GCA_964439335.1 uncultured Peptococcaceae bacterium
TTATTATACAGTTTGTAAAAGTATATTTTTAAGCATATATTTACTTAAACTCAAGCAAATAATTCCCATGGATAGCCACTCGGAGAATAATTAAAAACCAGCTCTTTTTTAGTGCGTGGGTGAAAAAAGCGTATCTCCACTGAGCACAGAGCATTTTTGGTTTTATTATCCTTACTACCATATTTACCATCACCCATCAACGGAAAGCCTCGTGAAGCAAATTGCACGCGGATTTGGTGAGTCCTACCGGTAAAAAGCTCTATCTCTGCCAAGCTACGCACACCTTTATCCGTAGTAACTCTGGCTAATACCCGATAAGCCAATTTTGCTTCCTTAGCGCCTTTGCGCGCATTTTTGACGACATATACTTTATTTTTACGACTATCCTTAAATAGATAATCCTGCCAATTATCCTCTTTTAGAGGAGCTCCCTCAACTGCCGCTAAATACTTTTTGTGAAAATTGCCCTCGTTTATCTGCTTAGAAAGCTCTGCTGCCGCAGTTTTATTTTTCGCAGCGACCATTACTCCGATGGTAGTCGTATCTAAACGATGAACTATCCCTACATAAGCCTCTTTATTTTGCCAATAATCCTGCAATATTTCAGCAATATTCGGACTTTTGCCCTCGCTGGATATGCCATAGGGCTTGATAAAGACGATAATATCGCTATCTTCGTAAAGTATGGTTAATTCCATCATTATACTCCTTTAAAAAATCCTCGTAATATTACGAGGATTTTTTAGATAATATTTTACCGGACATTATTATCATTGATGACTTTTGCCATAGCGATGACTTTGTCATTTTCGCCTAAGCGCATCAACAATACACCCATAGTTGCTCTACCGGACGACGAAATATCAGCTACCTGCAACCGAATGATGATACCCTCCATCGTCACTGCCATGATTTCCTCGCCATCTTTCAAAACCAACATATCAACAATGTCGCCATTGCGTTTGCTTTCTTTGATAGTTTGGATACCTTTACCACCACGACTCTGTGAGCGATATTCATCTATTTTCGTGCGTTTACCAAAGCCATTTTCCGTAATGACTAATACTTGGCTGTCAGCTCGTACCATATCCATAGCTTGGACATAGTCCCCTGCGCCTAATTTGATACCATGGACACCCTGACCGGTACGCCCAATAGGTCTGACCTCTTCCTCATTAAAGCGGATAGCCATACCATGCGCTGTCACTAATAATAATTCCTGCTTGCCATCAGTCAGAGCTACTTTGACTAATTCATCTCCGTCCTCTAAATTGATAGCAATTAAGCCATTGGTACGAGAATTATTATACTCACTTAACGCAGTTTTCTTGACAAAGCCATGACGAGTGACGGCTAATAAATATTTATCGTCGCTAAATTCTTTGACCGAAATAACCGCCGAAATTTTCTCCTCATTGCTGATATTGATGAGATTAACCACTGCTGTGCCTTTTGAGGTACGGCTGGTCTCCGGAATATCGTAAACTTTGACTCGATAGCATTTACCGGTATTGGTAAAGAACATTAAATAATTATGCGTCGAAGTGATAAACAGCTGCTCGACAAAATCCTCTTCTTTAGTTGTCATGCCGGTGATACCTTTGCCACCACGCTTTTGGCTCTTATAAGTATTCATCGGGACACGCTTGATATATCCGGTGTGGCTGATAGTGATGACGACATCTTCATCAGCTATCAAATCCTCGACCTCTAATTCGTTTTCATCGGCAGTAATATCAGTACGGCGCTCATCAGCATATTTCTGGCGAATAACACTGATTTCATCTTTGATAATACCTAAAACCATACTTTCATCACTCAAAACCTGCTTGTAGTAAGCTATTTTTTTCTTTAATTCGTTTAATTCATCGATTAATTTCTCGACAGCTAAACCATTTAAGCGTTTTAACTGCATATCGATAACTGCCTGTGCCTGCTTGTCGGTCAGACCTAAAGCATCGTGCAATTTTTGCTTAGACTCCTCATCAGTACGGGAGGAGCGGACGATTTGCACAACTAAATCGATATTATCGACCGCAATTTTTAAGCCTTCGACGATATGCTCACGCTCTTGGGCTGTGTTTAAATCAAATCTGGTGCGTCTGACGATGACTTCTTCCTGATGCTTGATATAATGATTTAGCATCTGTTTTAAGGTCAAAATCTGCGGCATACCATTGACCAAAGCCAAATTTATCACGCCGAAATTATCTTGCAGTTGAGTATTTTTATACAAATGATTGAGGACAATTTGCGGATTGGCATCGCGTTTAAGCTCAATGACAATACGCATACCTTTGCGGTCAGACTCATCACGCAAATCGGTGATACCATCGATTTTTTTATCTCTGACTAACTCGGCGATA
>CAYTOM010000253.1:0-2348 GCA_964439335.1 uncultured Peptococcaceae bacterium
AGTTCGGGATATTATCGAAATTCAATTCCTCTAACAAACCCTCTTGCATCATCTTTTCTATCATATAATCAGAGGGAATAATCACATCATAATCAGCCGCATGATTCTTCACCTTGATGTACATATCCTCATTAGTATCAAACATCTCATAATTAACCTTGATGTTGTACTCTTTTTCAAAATCAGCGATTACATGACTATCCTCAATGTAATCTCCCCAGTTGTACACATTGATTTCAGCGTCATATTTACTCTCGCCACACGCAGTCATCGTAAACATCATCGCTGCACCCAAAACGCCTACCAAGAATTTTTTCACATTTTTCATTCTACCATTCCCGCCTCCAATTTAATTTTTTCTTTTATTATCGTCCTTGTGCATTCTCAGCGAAACAATCGTCAACAAGACAATTACCACCAAGAATATCAAGGTCAATACCGCATTGATCTTCGGATTTAAGCCCCTCTTTGCCATCGAATAAATTACGATCGCCAGATTATTAACACCGCTACCGGTCGTAAAGAAGCTGATGACAAAATCATCTAACGACAGCGTAAAAGCAAACAAAAATCCGGTAAAAATACCCTCTTTAATTTGCGGCAAGATAACATGCCAATAAGTATATAACGGAGTCGCCCCTAAATCCAATGCCGCCTCCATCGTATGCTTATTCAAATTTTGCAATTTAGGCAAAACCGCAATAATAACATATGGGATATTGAAAATAATATGCGCCAATAGCAGCGTATGAAAGCCCAAATGAATTTTGACCAACAAAAACAACAGCATCAACGACACACCGGTCACGATATCCGGATTTAACACCGGCAGATAAGTCACATTCATAAAAATACCCTGCATCCACTTATCCAGCCCATCAATCGCAATCGCCGCCAAAGTACCTATCACTGTCGCAATAGTAGCTGACAAAATAGCGATAATGATCGTATTATACATCGCTTGCATCAAAGTCTGATCCTGGAAAAGTGCCTGATACCATTTCAGCGAAAAACCGCCCCAAGTACCACGCGAGCGTGACTCATTAAACGAAAAAATAATCAGCACCACAATCGGCGCATACAAAAAAGCGTAAATCAAAAACGCATACAGCTTAGACAGCAGGTTTTTCAAAATAAGCCACCTCCCTGCTCATCATCGCCGAAACGATTCATAATAAACATACTGATCAAAATCAGCACCATCACCACAACTGACAATGCCGAACCAAATCCCCAATCACTGGAGGTCAAAAACTGCGTTTCAATCAAGTTACCAACCATATTGACCTTGCCACCGCCTAACAAACGCGAAATAACAAAAGTCGATACCGCCGGCAAAAAGACCATCGTAATTCCCGTCACTACACCGGAAATACTCAACGGCAAAGTAACCTTGCTGAATACTTTCATCGGAGACGCGCCTAAATCCTCCGCCGCCTCCACAAGCGAATGGTCAATTTTAATCAGCACCGAATAAATCGGCAAAATCATAAACGGCAGGAAATTATACACCATACCCAAAATAACTGCTCCCTCGGTATAAAGCACATTTAACCCCGGCAGCCCGATACTCTTTAAAAAGGTACTCACAATACCTGCCCCATCTAACAAGCTCATCCACGCGTAAGTACGCGCCAAAAAGTTGATCCACATCGGGATAATCAACAAAATTACTAAAATACTACCCTTGCCAAAGCCTGATTTCGCTAAAATCATCGCCATCGGATAGCCTATCGCAATACAAATCACTGTCGTAATCAAAGCCAATCTTAACGAACGCCAAATGACATTCAAATACAGCGGATCCAGCACCCGCGCAAAATTAGCCATGGAAAAATGTCGCACTCCGTCAACAGTGACAACCACACTATTACCCAACAAAATCACTAACGGCAACAAAACAAACACTATCGTCCACACGGCGTAAATGTAGACAAACGGATTCTTTTTTGCCTTATATGCCTTCACTACTCGACCGCCTTATGCATTATATGGATATCGTTAGGCAACACATTTAATCCGACCTCTTTGCCTACCGGCTCCATCACTGTACTATGCACCATCCAGCGGTACTCCGCACCTGCTACGATACTCTCATAATGTACGCCCTTGAATACTACCGATTCCACTATTCCCTTAAACATACCCGTAGCAGCATCACTAAATTTAATATCTTCCGGTCGAATGACGACATCTACCGGTTCCTTAGCAAAAAAGCCTTTGTCCACGCACTCTACTCTGCGACCCAAAAACTCTACATCATAATCAGCATGCATAATCCCATCAATAATATTACTTTCACCGATAAAATCTGCCACAAAAGCATTTTTCGGCTCATTATAAATATC
>CAYTOM010000254.1:0-1770 GCA_964439335.1 uncultured Peptococcaceae bacterium
GTCACTGATGAAACCGTTAAAATGCGCCTGCAAAATGGTCTGGCGCAGGAGATTGCTTTTTACGGCGAGATAAACGAGAATGATTTAGCCGGAGCGGTAGATGAGCAAGGCAAACTTTTGGCACTTGGGCATATCAAGCAAAATAAATTTCAACCGCATAAAGTTTTTAAAGTTGGTGAGTGAGATGCAGCTTTATGAGCAGATAGAGAAACTACCCTCAATCAAACGCATGGTTGTTTTGGGCAATTTTGATGGCGTGCATCTGGGGCATCGTGAGCTTTTGCAGTTAGCCAAAAAAATAGCTGTGGAGAAAAATATGCCTTTGTCGGTCTTTACTTTTTATCCGCAGGTGCAGGAGATATTTGATAAAGATTTTCTGTATTTAGCTACGAAAAAGCAAAAATTAGCGATGTTTGCCGAATTAGGTGTCGATGAGGTCATAAGTGTGCCTTTTGATGAAAATATCGCCAAAATTTCTCCGGAGGATTTTGCTCACGAAATTTTGATTGATAAATTAAATAGTAGCGAGGTAGTAGTGGGCTTTAATTATACATTTGGCTATCAGGGCAGGGGCAAGGCGGAGGATTTGCAAAAATGGCTGCACGAGAGTCATATTATGGTGCATATCGTCCCACGCTATGAAATCGACGGCGAAATTGTGAGCAGTAGTTTGATTAGGAAACTGTTACTTGCAGGCGAAATCGAAAGGGCTAATCAATTATTGGGCTATAATTATACTTTAGCCGGTGAAGTGGTCAAAGGTCGCCAAGTAGGGCGCACGATTGGTATCCCGACAGCAAATATCCAAGCCGACGAAAAAATCATCTTGCCCAAACGCGGTGTCTATGCGGTCAAGGCGTACTTGGCTGATAAAGAATATTTGGGCGTTTTAAATATCGGCAAGCGTCCGACAGTGCATAATGGTAATGATACGACGATTGAGGTGCATTTGCTGGATTTTGATGCGGATATCTACGGAGAAATTTTGCGAGTGGATTTGTATAAATATCTGCGTGGGGAAACAAAATTTGTCTCTCTGGCAGAATTAAAGCAGGAAATCGAGCATAATGTGGCAGAGGTACGCGCAATATTTAGCTGAAAAGCAAAGAAAATTTTTTGCAAAAATAGCGAAAAAACTCTTGCCAAGCAACCGATAATAGGTTATAATATATGAATCCGTGGCTCAGAGGTTGGCTGTCTCCGGCGGCTTCTTAGACATAGGTGTATTTTTAGATTTTCAGGAGGTGTTTTACAATGGCATTAGATCAGGCTACCAAACAGCAGTTAATCGAAACCTACCGTATTCACGAGACCGATACCGGTTCTCCGGAGGTACAGATCGCTATTTTGAGCTACAAAATCAATTATTTGACTGAGCATTTAAAAACTCATAAAAAAGATCACCACTCTCGTCGTGGTTTGCTCAAAATGGTAGGTCAGAGACGCGCTCTGTTGGATTATTTGATTGAAAATGATTTAGACAGATATCATGCAATCAGAGAAAAACTTGGCATTCGTCGCTAAAAAATCATGCCTCAAAGTATTTTGCTTTGAGGCATTTTGTTTATTTAAAAGTTTTACGAGAAATTAACAAGAAAATATGATTTTTTTCATAAAATAACTTGTAAATTTCCGCAAATATGATACAATTAATAGGATAAAATCATGTCGGAAGGTAATTAATAAGTCAGAGCCGATAGATTGGTGTCGGTTCTGAGTTGTTAATTACCTTGCGTAAATATGGAGGTAAAACATATGCCAATTTTGAAA
>CAYTOM010000254.1:1793-2341 GCA_964439335.1 uncultured Peptococcaceae bacterium
CAAGCAGGTGGAGCAGTATTTTGCACCTATGGTGATACTAATGTCTTAGTAGCTGCGACATCTACCAAAGAACCCCGCGAAGGCGTGGATTTCTTTCCTTTGACTGTTGATTATGAAGAGAAAATGTATGCTGCCGGCAAAATCCCCGGTGGTTTCACCAGACGCGAGGGCAGAGCTACAGATAACGCTATCTTGGCGAGCCGTTTGATTGACCGCCCGATCCGTCCGTTATTCCCGAAAGGCTATCGTAATGATGTCCATATCGTAGCGACTGTACTTTCTTTAGATCAGGACAATCAGCCGAATATTTTGGCAATGATCGGTGCATCTGCGGCATTGCACATTTCGTCGATTCCGTTTTTAGGTCCGATCGGTGCTGTACAGATGGGTATGATTGATGGCGAATTTATCGTCAATCCGACTGCTGAGCAGTCTGAAAAAAGTGATTTGCACTTGGTTGTAGCAGGTACTGCCGATGCCGTCATGATGGTTGAAGCAGGAGCTAAAGAAGTACCGGAAATGGTCATTTTAGATGCTATCATGGAAGG
>CAYTOM010000255.1:0-2331 GCA_964439335.1 uncultured Peptococcaceae bacterium
AATTTGACGGCAAGTGCAAAATATCGACATGGCTGTGTGCGATTGCCAAAAATGTGCTGTTGAAATATTGGCAAAAGGAGAAAAAACAACAAAAGCATAATGATATGCTTAAAAATGATAGTGACTCAGCGATTGATAGTGCTGATGAGGTTTTGGGAGAGGAAAAAATGCTGGCGCTTTTTCGTCGTTTGCATAATTTGCCGGACAAGATGCGCGAGGTCATCTATTTACGGTTGGCGGCGGATTTGTCTTTTCGGCAGATAGGCGAAATCATGGGGCAAAGCGAGAATTGGGCGCGATTTATTGCCCCTTTACCAAGATGGGCTGCTTTCAGAGGAAAGCAAGGGTGAAGTAGAGGCGCATTTAGCAAATTGTGAGGACTGCTACGAAATTTATCGCAAAATGCATACGGCATTGGCGGTAAATGAGGAAGCAGAGCATAAAAAGGATATTGATTATTTGCGCAAGGTAAAACGGCATAATTATAGAAAGATAATTTTGGCTGTTTGCGCGGTTTTGGTTGTGGTGGCAGGTATCTGGGCGATGAATGTTTTTTATGTAGGGCAGGATGCCGAGCCTGATGATGTCTTTTGGCAATGCTTTCAAGACGGGGACAAAGTTTATGTAAATGTGATGGCGGTGGATTCGGCTGCGGGCTTTAGAAATTGGGATATCGCCCCGATGGATACAGAAAATCAGGGATATTATGATATTACGGCAAAAAAGGTGTTGATTTCTCCATTAAGCACCGGTGAGCAGGAATTTAGCTTTGATTTGGATGAGGTGATTTGGCAGGATGGGATAGGCATTATCCCGAAAGTGGCGGAGCTTTATGATACTCATACGCCCTATGTCGGAGATTTATCAGCTATCGGCAAAGTAGCACGCGCTTTAAATATCGCCGATAGATGTGGCAATTTTAAAAACGAATTGCATACCTCTGCGGAGCCCTACAGCTGGAGCTTTGATTTTACTGACGAGTTAGATGAGAAATGGCAGAGTGATGAATTAGACTATCAGATGGAGAAAAATGCTTATTTTCTCATAGCGTTGATTGATAATTTAAGTGTCGTGAAATGGACATATACCGATAGTGACGGCAATTTCCAAGAAAAAAGCATTTCTATCCTAGAGTTGGAAGCTAAGTTGCCTGCTTTGTATGAAAGCTATAATCAAAAAATGCAGACTGCGTTTCAGCCTGAGACATCTCTAAAGGAGTATGCTGATTCTTTACCTGATTTGCAAATTTTATATAATGTCTTGTATAATATCCTGCTGTAACAAGCGAAAAAAGGTGAGCTGATGAGCTCACCTTTTTAAATCTCAATTTTCGCCTGACTGGTACCGACAGGTGCTTTTTTGACGATGATTTGGCGGGGGATTTGTTCTTTTAATTCGGCAACATGGGAAATGATACCGATTAATTTATTGCCACCGTTAGAAAGTTGGGCAAGAGTGGTGATAGCTTGGTTTAAAGCACTTTCGTCTAAGGAACCAAAGCCCTCGTCGATAAACATACTTTCGAGCATTATCCCGCCGGAATGGTGCTGAATAACATCGGCTAATCCTAAAGCCAGCGCCAAAGCCGCCTGAAAGGATTCGCCACCGGAGAGCGTTTTGACATCACGCAAATGATTAGCTTGGTCATTGCAGTAATGGTCGACGACATCTAACTCTAAGCCGTATATTTTTTTCTCGCTTTCACTGCGGCGTTTGAGCTCATATTTGCCTTGGGTCATTTGCATGAGTCGTAGGTTGGCTTGGTTGATAATGTCGTCAAAATAGGACATTTGGATATAAGTTTCCAGCTTGATACCGTCTTTGCCGAGGAGCTTGCCACTGGCAGTATCGGAAAGATTTTTGAGCATACTGTAGCGCTTTTCGGCATTTTGGGCAAGTTGGTAGCAGGCAGTAAAGCTGTGCATGGTTTTTTTGTTATTTTCCAGCTGCATTTGTAAAGCAGTGCGGTTTTGCTCTTGGGCTGTTTTTTCGGCTTTTAGTTGCTGATTTTGGGGAGCCAGATTAGCCTCGGGCGGAGTTTTTTGTGCCAGTTGCTCGCGAATGGTTTGAATAGTGGCGTGTGCTGAAGAAAGCTGATTATTAAATTCCTGCCATTGTGCGGTCGCGTTTTGTTGCTTTGCTTTTTTTGCTTTTAAATTATGCTCTAAATTGTTCAGCTCGTTTTGCACCATCTGTGCCGTACCATTGGGGAGAGTCGCCGTTAATTCGCTGATTTTTTCATCGAGGTGGGCGAGCTCGGTGGAGCTGATGAGGAAATTGGCATTTTCCTCATCGTACTGCTTTTGGATATTTTCTAAATTTTGCCGGAGA
>CAYTOM010000256.1:0-2319 GCA_964439335.1 uncultured Peptococcaceae bacterium
GGGTCGTCAGCGACGCATAATACCAATCCGGCATTAATTCCGGTGTAGCTGGCGGTGAAAATCGGGTCAGCCATGACATTTAAGCCGACATGCTTCATGCAGCTCATGCTGCGTGCTCCGGCGATAGCACTGCCGATAGCTACTTCGGCAGCGACTTTTTCGTTGGGAGCCCATTCGACATTAATTTCCGGATATGAAACTATATTTTCGGTAATTTCGGTGCTTGGGGTACCGGGGTAGGAGGATACGACGCGTACTCCGGCTTCAAAAGCACCTTGGGCAACGGCGGCATTGCCCAAGAGTAATTTTTTCATAAAAGAAAACTCCTTTCTGGATATTATGGATTTTGAAAATTTGAGAATAGCTATATTTTACACTATTTCGTTTTGCATGGCAACTAAATGTTCACGAGAATAACGCTTTCTCAGCAAAGGTTTTTCGATTTTTCCGGTAGGATTGCGCGGTACCTCGGCAAAAATGATTTTGCGGGGGCGTTTGTAGCGTGGCAAAGCAAAGCAAAATTCGTTTACTTCGTCTTCGGTCAAGGTAGCTCCGGCTTTAATCTCGATGATAGCGGCGGCAATTTCGCCTAAGCGACTGTCGGGCAGACCGATGACGGCGACATCTTTGATAGCATCGTGCTTGCGTAGGAAATCCTCGATTTGGACTGGGTAGAGGTTTTCACCGCCGGAAATGATAACATCTTTTTTGCGGTCAACTAAGTAAATAAAACCGTCGGCATCTTCTTGCGCCATGTCACCGGTGTAAAGCCAGCCATCGGGCGACAAGACTTCGGCGGTGGCTTCGGGGTCATTGTAGTAGCATTTCATGACGCCGGGACCTTTGACGGCAAGCTCGCCTACTTCGCCTTTGGCGACTTCATTATGCGCGATATCGACAATTTTCACCTGCCAGCCAAAGCCGGGTTTACCGATAGCGCCGACTTTGTGGACATTTTCGACTCCCAAATGGACACAGCCGGGACCGATGGATTCGCTCAAGCCGTAGTTGGTATCGTATTGGTGATTGGGAAATACTTTGAGCCAGCGTTTAATGAGTGACGGCGGTACCGGCTGGGCACCGATATGCATCAGCCGCCATTGTTCGAGCTTGTATTGGCTTAAATCAATATCGCCGCGGTCGATAGCATCTAGGATATCCTGCACCCAAGGCACCAATAACCAAACGATAGTGCATTTTTCTTCGCTGACAGCGTCTAAAATCCATTTAGGATTGATACCTTTTAAAAGTACGGTCTTGGAGCCGACTAATAAGCTACCAAACCAATGCATTTTCGCACCGGTGTGATAGAGCGGAGGAATGCATAAAAAGACATCGTCTTTGGTTTGCCCATGGTGATTTTGCTCAGTACGCGCGGAGTGAGTCAAACTGCGGTGTGCATGGAGGATGGCTTTGGGGAAACCGGTCGTACCGCTGGAAAAATAAATAGCTCCGTCATCATCGTCGGTAATGGGGATTTGCGGATCAATTTCCGAGCAGTAGGTGAGCAATTTTTCGTAGCTTTCCGCGAATGAGGGGCAATCCTCACCGACATAGAGCCAGGATTTGATTTGGGGCATTCTCTCGCAGATTTCTTCGATACGACCGGTAAATTCCGGACCGAAAATCAAATGGGTCGAGTCGGATTTTTGCAGGCAATATTTTATTTCTTCGGCAGTGTAGCGATAGTTTAATGGTACTACTACCGCTCCGGCTTTTAAAATACCAAAGTATACCGGGAGCCATTCGAGGCAGTTCATCAATAATATAGCGACTTTGTCGCCTTTTTTGATACCGCGGCTCAGCAGTAGATTAGCGAAACGGTTGGATTTTTTATTAAATTCACTCCAAGTGATTTCGCGGCGGTAGGCTTCGTTAGGCGAGGTAACTATCAGCGAATATTCTCGCCAGGTTAAGTGTTTTTGCTCTTCTAATTTTGGATTGATTTCGACTAGCGCGACATCATTGGGGTAAAAATCAGCGTTTTTAGTTAAAAAATCGGTGATGGGCATAAAAGAACCTCCTTTAAAAAATGTAATAAAAAAACCCTCCTGCTTAAAAAAGCAAGAGGGCGATAAATCGCGGTACCACCTCAATTTATTTGGCAAACCAAATCTCTGTAGAGTACGCGTTCATACTCTTGCACTGTAACGGGAGCACCCGTTGCCGCCTACTAAAAAATGTTCAGGGCAAAGCTACGAAAGGTATTCGCAAACTGTTTATCTTGACTGTCTTGCACCAACCGACAGCTCTCTGGAACAATACTCACAGCGCTACTTGTTTCCGATAATGGCTTTTGAAATATTTTTATCAAGCATA
>CAYTOM010000257.1:0-2312 GCA_964439335.1 uncultured Peptococcaceae bacterium
TCCTAATTATATTAGGTAACTTTAGGCAAACAGCATATTGCATAATGGAATCATGGCAATCATGACGATAGTGGAAATTACTAAGAATAATACACCAAATAAATATCCATCTTTTGCTCTGACATTAGGATGACCATAGATATATCCTGCCCAAGCAGAGCCTGCCGGAGTAGCATAGGCACAGTTTAAAGATATAAAGATAACGAAAGCCATGGTGAAAGGATTACCACCTAATTCGACGACAGCTGGAATTAAGATGGGAGAAAACATTGCTACTAAAACCAGGTTATGGGAGAATTGTGTGATAATAGCTAAGGCAATGCCGGAAATAATAATGAGCTTGGTAGCGCTCATACCATCTAAAAGCGGGATAATAAATGCATTGATAGTAGCCATGATACCTACTTGTTCGCTTTGCATAAAGCTAACTAAAGGTAAAGTAACTCCAAATAAGATAATAACTGCCCATGGAATACCTTTGTTAAAACAATTGAGAAGATTGATATAAGGTTTTCCTTGCTTATCACGCCAGATAATAAAGACGAACATATAAATAAATCCCATACCAACCGGACCCAATGCTTTAACTGTGCTGAGAATTGGAGCTGTAGAAAAAATCTCAGATAGGACTAAGCTTAAAAAGTAAACTACCAATAAAATCAAACCGACTTTTTGAACTTTGGTTGCTTTGGTTTTAGCAAAGTTTTCACACATTTCCTCGGTAGGAGAAAAACGAGAAAGGTCAAGTTTTAAAATAAATTTGCAGAATAGTATCATTAAAGTAAAGCAACAGAAAGAATAAATTAATCCTAAAGTAAGCCAAGGAATAGTGGCTAAGGGAGCACCGGTATGCGGTTGGAAAAATCCATTGTATAATACTACATTACCTAAGAAAGTAACAGAGTTACTACCACACATCATAGAGAAAACTAGAAAAGCAATGAGCATGCTTAAAACTATATGATGACTGCCGTAACCATTCATTTCACCAATGGAAATTACAATAGTCCATAAGAGGAACATTGCTGCCATACCGGGTCCTAACATGGACAAAATGAATACAACTAAAAGCATACAAACAACCAAAAGCCACGGTCTGCCGATAAAGATTTTTTTCGACAAAAGCCAATGTGAAACAAATGTGGTAACGTTGATTTCAGCTACGCTTTGAGCAAAGATAGCGAGAAAAATAGTCATTAATAAAGAATAATTAGAAAAAGATTGGATTATAGCGGACATAATATTGATTTGTCCGGTTAGTGCCAATGCTAAATAGCCGAATAAGCTAGTCCAAAAGATATCAATAAAAATCCATCCGTATAGCAATCCTAAAAATACTCCTAAGATATCCATACCGGCTTCAGTAATTTGTCCAAATGGTGGCAATAAAGGAACTAAAAAAGTTAGTCCAAGCATAATAAATACGTGAATATAATAATTTCTGTTTACACTTTTTGTAGTGCTCATAAAACAACCTCCTAGATATTTAAATAAAATATGTGCGCACAATTTATATATAGCATAACACAATGGCTTATAAATACAAGCAATGAAATCTTGCTTACTTTAAAGTAAAAGTTTAAAAATAACAAATTTAAAAAGATGATAGGAACTTGACAAGCTGATTTATGAAATATATAATAATATATTATTGTCGATAAATATCAAAATATAAGGTGGAATATTTATGCGTATTGAGTATTTACAATATTATATCGAAGTAATGAATTCAGGGTCGATTAGTGCCGCTAGTAAAAAGTTGTTTATTTCACCGCAAGGACTTTCTAATGCAATAGCAACATTAGAAAAAGAGATAGGATTCCAATTGTTTTTTAGGCATAAAAAATCATTAATACCGACTCCTGATGGGATGAAAGTGTATAATGCTGCTAAGGAACTGCTGACAAAATATGAAGAGTTTTCATCCTTTGCACACGATATTTCTAAAGCATATGCGGAAGACAAAAAAGAATTGGTGCTTTTGTGTACGCCAATGATTATTGGCATGCTAGTTCGAGCCAATGTCCTTAAAATGTTACCTGCTGAATATTCATTGAGTTTAAAAGAGGCAGGATTATCAGAAATAATTACAGAATTGCGAAATAATACAGCACAATTAGGGATTATTATTTTGACTCAGGCTGAATTACCAATAATAAGCAAAACTTTACTGGCTGAATTTGAGTTAATTGAATTATTTAGTGATAATAATGGGGTAAGTATGCGTAAAGGTCACCCATATGATGATTTAAAAGAAGTTTCAAATAATCATGGATATATGAGTATTGAATATAATTTTTCATATTATAATT
>CAYTOM010000258.1:0-2312 GCA_964439335.1 uncultured Peptococcaceae bacterium
AGATTACCTAACAAAATAGACAGTGTAGATTTCTCTTTTTGCGCAATACTTCCTATTGTCGGGTGATTATAAACTGCTTGTTGGACGCTATCGGGATAGGAACGCAGACCGACAAGATTTTTCCGATCTGTCCCGGTACCGAGGAAACAAATAAACCAGTATAACATATAAAATGCCAAAGCAATGATGAGCTTTGCAATCATTGCAGACACCTCCCATAATTCATTAATGGTAAATCAAGAGCCACTTTAGAAAATACACACTTTCTTACTGTGATTACGATAGACGAAATCCTGCCGTATTTTTCGGTTAAAATCGACTTCACAGTGCTTTGAAACGGTCAAAAATAAAAGTTGCTATATTTCATTTGTATTTCTTTCTGCGATTGAGTGTATCTCAGATTTCACGCACTCCGCATAGGTTAGCGGAAAGCCGGCTTGTAGCACTTCGCTTTTTCGTACTGTCCAGCCTTGCTCCTGCAAAAAATTGAGATATTCATCGCTAGACCATTGGCTATGCTGAGGAAATCCCACCAGCTTCATAAAAAACACCTTTATTTCTCCCGGCAAGCTATTTCCTGCATGGGTAAAGGTCGGAGCAATCAGCACCCCATCATTTTTCAAAACCCGTTTTGCTTCTGCCAGTGCCTTTTCCGGCTCCGGTACGATATGCAGAGCATTGGACACAATGATTACATCAAAAGCCCCATCAGCGTAAGGCAAATTAAACATATCCTGCACAGAAAAATGGATATTGGTAGATTTGCTACCTTGCTTTGCCTGCTTAATCATCTCCGCTGAAGCGTCTGTGGCTTCGATATATTTAGCAGAGTGAACGATATGCTTGGCGATAAGCCCTGTCCCGGTGGCAAGCTCCAACACCTGCTTGTGTTGCACCACAGGATCAATCAGAGAATACATCTGTTCGTACGCCTTATGGTCTTTGCTCATAAAGCGGTCGTAGATTTTCGCCGTGCGATCCCAAAAGGTTTTCTTCATAATCTCACTTCCTATCTTATAGTTAGCTATACCTAACTCATAGCCTTTTGAAAAGCCGCCAAATGGCAGCTTTAAAGTAAATATGTTTTTTAACTTAATCATACCGGTTTGTGGTCATATTATACTCCGACTAGTTTTAATTGTCAATATGATTAAAAAATTTTTTACAAAATTATACACTGTATATGATTATAATGACAAGTAGTAAGTGCAGTTTGGATAAATCTTGATATCAAGAATACCTAAAAATTCAAGCTATCAAAGAAAGTATAGCATAAAATAAAGCCCATCTTTCGATGGGCTTTTATAGCGTACTTATAGTATACTGTTGACAAAAAAACATCGAGTTTTCCTTAACGAAAACTCGATGTTTATCGTGCCGAAGGTGGGACTCGAACCCACACGCTTTTGACGGCGGCGGATTTTGAGTCCGCTGCGTCTGCCAATTCCGCCACTTCGGCTTGTGTAACTCGTCATTACCTTATTTATTATACGCATCCGCTATAGATTTGTCAAGCATTTTTTTCATCTTTTCTGCAAAAAATCCAAAGTGATACTTTGCTTACCTATAAATAAACAAAGTATCACTGGTATTATCTGAATTGTTTATTCCACCGCAAAATAAGCAATGACGCCTTGGGAAATGCCCTCTGCCATGATACTCTGATAGACATCGGTAGCCAAAAGAGCTTCCTCCTCTTGATTGGACAAATATCCTGCCTCAATCAAGATACTCGGGCAATCAGTCTCTCTGATAACCACAAAATTATCCGTTTTGACCGTACTGCTCCTATTGGTCGCTGTAGCTAACGCATCAGAGACATGCTGAGCAAATTCCTTGCGGATATAATTTTGTGCTCCGGAGGTCAATGTCCCACTACCACCGTAATAAAACACCTCTATACCGCTTTTGGCAAAATTGCTTTCCAAAGCATTACCATGAATCGAGATAAATAAATCGGCATTATTATAATTTGCGATATCCGCCCGATCATACAAATCCATATCCACCGCAGCCTCGCCACGAGTCATAATGACCTTGGCACCATGAGATTCCAAGACATTTTTCAATTTAAAGCCAATATCAGTGCCGACCTCTCTATCGGTATAGCCCAGCACTCTGCCTATCGCTCCCGGATCAACTGTACCGTTTTTATAACTACCATGGCCGGGATCAATGACAATAGTTTTACCGCTCAAATTAGTATTAGCGGCATCTCTTTGGCGGATACGCACCGTCAGGGTACTATCATTTTGATTAATCGTGCAATATGCTCCGGCTTTCATTTGTAAAGTCCAAGTAATTTGATTATT
>CAYTOM010000259.1:0-2308 GCA_964439335.1 uncultured Peptococcaceae bacterium
AGCCTCAAAATAAAAATCTCCGCTTGTTATTTAGACAAGCGGAGATTTTTTATTGCTCCATTTGCTTAGCTAAAAAAGACGCCGCAGTTTGGGCTAATTTCAGCTCTAAATCGCCGATTTTGTCATTTTCGTCTTTACCGGCTACAATGACCGCCCCAATCGGGTCGCCCTCGGCGATAATCGGAGCGATGATTTGCGCCGAAAAAGCGGAGAAAGGATTATCATCTTTCGCCAGCCCTCGAAAGAGCGGATGATTAGCCGTATCATTAATGACCACTGCCTTGCGCTCCTCCATAATTTGCTCCACTGCCACGCCAATTGGCTTGTTGATAAAATCCTTTTTAGTAGCTCCGGAAACGGCGATAATTTGGTCTCTATCCGAAATAGCGGCAATATGACCGGTAGCCTCATACAATGAATCAGCGTATTCCTTGGCAAATTCGCCTAATTCCCCAATCGGAGAATACTTTTTCAAAATAACTTCACCATCACGATCCACAAAAATTTCTAGCGGATCTCCCTCACGAATGCGTAAATTACGACGAATTTCTTTGGGGATTACTACTCGTCCTAAATCGTCAATACGGCGGACTATGCCGGTTGCTTTCATAATTATTTGCTCCCTTCAAATAGTGTAATGAGTTTTCCTTGAAGATATTGTGCTAAGTAAAGTATTTGTTTTTTGGGAAAATATATGTATCAGGAAAGATTGAAATTTTTAACAACAAATTTCCGAAAAAAGCTTGACAGGTAAACGATTGTTTACTATAATATTGCTGTAGGTGAACGACAGTTTACCTATGGAGAGGAGTGATGACAATGAGTGAAACTAAAGATGAAATTTTAAAAATGGCGCTCAGGCTTTTTGCCCAAAATGGCTATGAAGCGACCTCTGTCAGTCAGATAGCAGGAGCATTAGGCATGACTAAGGGTGCATTGTATAAGCATTATCAAAACAAACGAGATATATTTGAGCAGATATTGCGCAAAATGGAGGATAATGATGCTAATCAAGCCAATAATTGCTCGGTACCTGCCGACACGATAGATGATAGTCTCGAAAAATATGCGACGACAACGCTTGATAATATGCTTAACTTTAGCTTAGCCATGCTGCATTATTGGTGCGAAGACGAATTTGCCACTGATTTTAGGCGGATGCTCACCGTAGAGCAGTATCATACTCCGGAGATGCACCGTCTTCATCAGCAATATCTGGCAGCAGGACCATTAGAGTATGTCGAAGATGTCTTTCGCCAAATAGGTATAGCTAATCCTGCCGCGCAGGCTATCAAATGCTATGCACCGATGTTTATTGCCTATAGTTTATATGATGGTGCCAACGATGGCGCGGAAATATTGGCACAAGCAGAGGAGTATATATGCCAAATTTACGCCGAGCTAAAAAACAGTTTGTGATTTTGCAGAAATTTATAAAAAAATTTTAAAAGGAGAATTGGCAATGGAGTATTTAAAAAGCGAAAAATATAATATCCCGATTTTTAATGAAAAAATCATGGGTCCTAATCCCATCAAACTCACCGAGGAATTATTGCTCGCCCATCAAATTCCGCAAAATGCGGTAGTTTGTGATTTAGGTAGTGGTCAGGGGATTACTTCGGTATTTCTGGCAAAGGAATATGGTTTTACGGTGTATGCGACTGATTTGTGGAGTGAGCCCGAGGAAAATCGCGCTTTTTTTGCTAGTGTGGGATTAAATGAGCAGCAAATTATTCCCGTCAAAGCAGATGCGACAGCGTTACCATTTGAGAATGAATTTTTTGATGCAGTCATCAGTACAGATTCGTATAATTATTTTGGGCGTAACACGCGCTATTTAGACGAAAAACTGTTGCCCTTTGTGAAAAAGGGTGGGCTCATCTATATCGCTGTCCCCGGCTTTAAAAAGGATTGCCATGATAATTTACCGCCGGAATTATTGCTGTCGTGGACTCCGGAACAGCTGGAATATATGCACGATGTCCGCTATTGGCGCGAGATTGTCACTGCCGGTAACGGTGCGGAGATTATCGAAATAGCTGAAATGTACTCGAATGAAGAGGTGTGGGCTGATTGGCTACAAGCTACGAACGAATACGCAATCAATGACCGCAAAGCAATCGAAGCAGGTGGCTGTAAGTATTTAAACTTTATCAAAATTGTGCTCAAGAAAAAATAGTCGAAAATCCCCCGATAGCTATCGGGGGATTTTTATTTCTAATGTTAGCAAAGCAAGGATAGCGCTTCATTAATGCACAAATACATTGCTTGCCGCTTTTGGAGAGATTGATTTTACTTGTGGTTTGAT
>CAYTOM010000260.1:0-2301 GCA_964439335.1 uncultured Peptococcaceae bacterium
AACAGGGCGCTAGCATGGACGATGCTACTGAAGTAGCTGAGGAAGTTGCTGAAGAGGAATAATTGATATAGTAACTAAGGAGGATTATCCCAATGGCTATTAGTGCATCTCAAGTTAAAGAATTGCGTGAAATGACCGGTGCCGGCATGATGGACTGCAAAAAGGCTTTGCAGGAATGCGATGGCAACATGGAAAAAGCTGCTGAATATTTAAGAGAAAAAGGTATCGCTGATTCTGTTAAAAAAGTTGGTCGTATTGCCAGCGAAGGTTTGGTTGTTTCTTATATTCATATGGGCGGTAAAGTCGGTGTATTGGTTGAAATCAACTGCGAGACTGACTTTGTGGCTAAAACCGATAGATTTAAGTCTTTAGGTCAGGATATTGCTATGCAGATCGCTGCTTACAGTCCTTTATATGTTAGAAAAGAAGAAGTTCCTGCTGAAGCTGTAGAGAAAGAGAAAGAAATTTTGACTGCTCAGGCTTTAAATGAAGGCAAACCGGAAAAAGTTGTAGAGAAAATGGTTGCCGGCAGAATTGAGAAATATTACAAAGAAGTTTGCTTGTTAGAGCAGCCGTTCATCAAAGATGACAAAATGAGTGTTGACGATATCGTTAAACAAGCTATCGCTGAGATCGGTGAGAATATCACTGTTCGTCGTTTTGTTCGTTATGAGATGGGCGAAGGTTTGGAAAAGAAACAAGAAGATTTTGCCGCTGAGGTTGCAGCACAGATTAAATAGTTCGACCTCTATACGGATAAAGCCCAAGGGAGGTCGAATGACCTCCCTTTTTATTATGAATTGGAGATAGGTATCATGAGCGAGGCAAAATTTAAACGAGTATTATTAAAATTAAGCGGCGAAGCATTGAGTGGTAGTGATGGCTATGGGATCAATGCTGATGTCTTACATGCTATTGCACAGCAGATAGCAGAGGTAGTCGAGATGGGTGTCGAGGTGGCTGTAGTAGTAGGCGGCGGCAATATTTGGCGTGGGCTGAGCGGCACGAAAAAGGGCATCACCCGGACTACAGGTGATGCGATGGGTATGCTGGCGACGGTCATTAATGCGCTGGCGATAAGTGATGCGGTTAATGAGTGCGGAGTCAAGGCTCAAGCGATGACAGCTACGGATATGGAGCCGGTGGCGGAGCATTATGCTGTACGCAAGGCTATCGCAGAATTGGAAAAGGGGCATGTGGTCGTTTTTGGCGGTGGTATTGGCAATCCGTTTTTCTCGACAGACACTACGGCGGCTTTGCGAGCAGCTGAGATCAAGGCAGATGTCATTTTGATGGCAAAAACTATTGATGGCGTGTATGATAGTGATCCTAAGCTCAATTCTGCAGCGAAGCGTTTTGATACGATTACGCATAGTGAAATTTTACAATACGGTTTAAAGGTTATGGACGCTACGGCAGCATCTCTCTGCCGTGATAACCATATCGATATTTTTGTGTTTGATATGCTGGTTAATGGCAATATTAAACGGGCTGTAATGGGTGAAAATATCGGCACATATATTAAGGAGTGAATGAAATGATTGATACTATTAAACAAGATACCGAAGAAAGAATGAGCAAAGCGGTTGCTAATTTGAAAAAAGAATTTGCTTCGATTAGAACCGGTAAAGCAAGTCCGGCATTGTTGGATCGCATTGTGGTAGATTATTATGGCACACCGACGCCGTTAAATCAGATGGCAGGTGTATCTGCTCCGGAGGCTAGAATGCTTTTGATTCAGCCGTGGGACAAAAGTGCTTTAGGCAATATTGAAAAGGCTATTTTGAAGTCTGATTTGGGATTGACTCCGACTAATGATGGTTCGGTAATTCGTTTGGTAATTCCGCAGTTGACTCAGGATTCGCGTAAAGAGTTAGGCAAAAAGGTGAAAAAGCTTGGCGAGGAAGCCAAAGTAGCTGTGCGTAATATCAGACGCGATAGCAATGATGAGATTAAAAAGTTAGAGAAAGCGAAAGAGATTACCGAGGACGATTCTAAGGCTGCTCAGGAGGTCATTCAAAAGATGACTGACAAGTATGTCGCTGAAATCGATAAGGCTGCCGGCAATAAAGAAGCAGAAATCATGGAAATCTAAGTTGATTTTGCCCTGTATCGTTTGATACAGGGTTTTTTAGTAGGAAAAATAGTTGGGAAAAAATAAAAAAGCAATCCTAAAGGATTGCTTTTTAGTGACAGGGATATGTTTTTATCTCTGCAAATATTATTATTCAGCTAAAAATGATTGAACTTTGGCTAAAACATCAGTGATAGCCACTTCGGTAGCATCTTTTTCGGTGCGTA
>CAYTOM010000261.1:0-2294 GCA_964439335.1 uncultured Peptococcaceae bacterium
GTCAACGGCGACATTATCCCGATGGACGGTGCCTATGGCTCGATGCCGCCGGAAGTATTGGCTAAAATGCAGGAAGCTACCCAAATCGCTCTCAAATTTGCGCCGATGGGTAAATTCAACTGCCACCCTGACGAAATGATTAACGCCTTTATCTTCTTGGCATCTGATGCTGCCCAATTTATCAGCGGACAAACTATCCCCGTTAGCGGCGCATGTATCTGGCCTGCTGCATCTCCGGCGTCCTCAATCAACTAAACCAAATATAGCTTTGTACTATTTACCGATCCTGCGTAGCAATTACGCAGGATTTTTTTGTGTTCACTTTTTTTGAAAACCTCTTTTCAAAACTCCGACTATGCATAATGAACTGTTATTGCTATAATAAGCCCATAGTAATTATTTTGCTCCGTCAAATCGTTTTGATTAGGCGGATATATTTTCCTTACTAAATTATTTTACTAAAAGGAGAGGTTTCAATGTTAAGAGACAAAAACAAAGTATTGTCTGACAAAATCATGGTCTTAGGCGTTGACGGCTTAGACCCACGACTCACTCGTAAGTACATCGACGAAGGCAAATGCCCCAACATGAAAAAATTAGCTGAAATGGGTGCTCAACGCCATGACTTAGTTATGTTAGGTGCTCAGCCTACCGTTACTCCTCCGCAATGGACCACTTTGGCTTGTGGTGCTAACCCTTGCGTACATGGTATCACCCAGTTCGGTCGTACTATCCCCGGCAAAATCGACCAATACGGCTACAATGTAGACTCTCGTATCTTAACCGCTGAGCCGATGTGGAATGGTTTCACCGAAGCAGGTTATAAAACTTTAGTAATGCACTGGCCCGGTGGCGCTTGGCCTCCAACCAACGATAGCGAAAACTTGTATGTCATCGACGGTTCCGCTCCCGGTTCTGTAGGTTCCGCTGCAATGCAGTGCGATACCGAGCAATTAATCGGTGCCAGCGTTGATATTCCGGAAGCAACCTTTATCGTTCGTGACTTGGTAAACGCTGTTGCTCCTTGCGTAATCGACAAATTACCTGACCAAGAATTAGAAGCATCCGATACCGCTAAAGGTATGCAGCTGACTCAGGGCTTAGACGCTGAAAAAACCTCTATGTTGCAAAACATGGGCATTGAAACCATCAATGTCGTTTACAAAGACGAGCAAGGCTTTGGTACTCGTGTTGGTGACTTCCAACAAAATATGAGCACTGCTATCTCTCCGATTAAAGACGCTCACGGCTGGGCTTCCGCTCCTGCTGACGCAAAAGAATTCGTTCTTTTGATCTGCAAAGGCTTAATCCGTCGTGTAGGTTTGATTTTGAAAAACGAAGAAGGCATCTACGACACCGTAGCTATCTACAAATCCAAAAAAGATACTACTCCGCTCGTTACCTGCCCTGTTGGCAAAATGCAATACAATGTTATCGACGAAGTTATCGCTGATGACAAAACCTACATCGCTAACCGTCACTATAAATTGATGAGCATCAAACCTGATGGTACCGAATTGAAATTGCACTTGTCCGCTGCTATGGATACCCAGTGCGACACCGTTATCCATCCGAAACGCTTAGCTAAAGCTTTGATGGAAAATGTTGGTCCGTTCCCGCCGCAGTCTCAGATGTACACCCAAGATATCGACATGCAGCAATCCATGATCGAAGTTTGGGACTATGTAATGGAATGGTACACCAAGAAATTTGATTACATGATTGAAAACGAAGGCATCGAGATGATCTTCTCCCATATGCACTCCGTAGACTTCGTAGAGCATACCTTTATCCGTCATATGAAAAACATCGGCTTCAACCAGCATGATGAATCTGTATATGCAGGCTGGATGGAAAGATTGTACGCTCAGATCGACGGTTACATCGGCAGCATGATGCATTACTTAGATGATGGCTGGACCATTATCGTTACCGCTGACCATGCTCAGGTAGCTCCGAGCCACATTCCGCCGGCAATCGGTGACATGTGCGGTATCAATGCCGGCTTAATGCGTGAATTAGGCTACACTGTCTTGAAGAAAGACGAAAACGGCGAAGATATCGGTAAAATCGACTGGAGCAAAACTCGTGCTATCGCTTCCCAGGGTAATGACATCTTTATCAACTTAAAAGGCCGTGAGAAAAACGGTATCGTTGATCCTGAAGACAAATATGAATTAGAAGAACAAATCATGACCGATTTGTATAGCTATAAACATCCTGATACCGGTAAACGTGTGATCGCTATGGCACTCAGAAACAAAGATGCTATCCTCTTAGGCTATGGTGGACCT
>CAYTOM010000262.1:0-2274 GCA_964439335.1 uncultured Peptococcaceae bacterium
ATTAAGCACCGTAGCCAAATCACACTCCACTCCCTTTTGCTCCATTTCTGCCAAGCGTCTTTGGGCTCTCGCCTCAGCGGTAGCCGTTAAAAATATCTTGACCTGCGCGTGAGGCAAGACAACTGTCCCGATATCACGCCCGTCCATGATGACCGCCCTCGCCAAAGCTATCTCCTGCTGTTTTTCTACCAAGCACTCTCTAACTATCCCAATCGCCGACACCTGCGAAGTCAAGGCAGTAATCTCCGGCGTGCGGATAATTTCGGACACATCTTCGCCGTTTAAGCTGATACGCTTACCGCTTTGGTCAAATTTAAGCTCCATTTTTGGCAAAACCGCCGCCATTTTTTGCTCATCAGCCAAAGCCCCGACACGACTTAAATAAAGCGCGCACGCCCGATACATCGCCCCCGTATCTAAGTATAAAAGCCCCAATTTATCCGCCAACATTTTGGCGATCGTGCTTTTACCGGCACCTGCCGGTCCATCTATCGCTATTTGTAATGGCTTATTCATTTTCACACCTCATTTTTCTGCCAAAGCCGCACTTTTCCCTGCTAAAAATCCCATCGAAAATGCCGCTTGCAAATTAAATCCACCGGTTACCGCATCGACATCGACCACCTCGCCGGCTAAATATAAATTATCGCACAGCTTGCTTTGCATGGTTTTCGGAGCGATTTCCTTGACACTGATTCCTCCGGCAGTGATAATTCCCTCTGCCAATGGTCTGGTAGCGGTAATCGTAAACCAGTATCCCTTTAGCAAATCGATAATCACCGCCCGATCCTCTTTGGTCAGCTGATTGGACTGCTTCATCGCCTCGATCCCGCTTCGTTTGATAAACGGCTCGATCAATAATTGCGGCAATAATGCTCCCAATAAATTTTTATAGCTTCTTTTGGGCTGATCCTTGATTTCTCTGAGCAATCTATCGTCCAGCTTTTCCGGAGATAATGCCGGTTTGAGGTCGATTATCGCCATCAACTCGCCATTTTGCTTTTGCCAATAATCACTGACCTTGCCACTTGCGGTCAAAACCACCGGTCCGCTCAAGCCAAAATGCGTAAATAACAATTCACCGAATTGCTCAATGAGTAATTTTCCTTTTTTATCGTAAATACTTAAAGCGACATTACGCAAGCTCAAGCCTTGGAGCTTGGTGATGTCCTCCTCTTTCACTACCAACGGCACCAATGCCGGTCTAATCCCGACTAAAGTATGCCCCACGCTTTGGGCAAATTTATAGCCGTCACCGTTTGAGCCTGTCCCCGGATAGCTCGCTCCACCGGTCGTAATGATGACCTTATCCGCCAAGATACGCTCACCATCGGCACACAGGACGCCTAGCAATTGCCCCTCGCCGGAGCGCAAGAGAGTTTTTACCGCTTTATTTAACAAAATATGAACCCCTAAGCTCTCCGCCTTTTTTAAAAGGGCATCGACGATATCCTGAGCATTGTCCGACTGAGGAAATACTCTATCGCCTCTTTCGACCTTTAACGGTACACCCAATTCCTCAAAAAAACGATAGGTATCCTCCGGTGATAAGACACTATAGGGCGTATACATAAACTTGCCATTGTGTGCAAATGATTTAATATGCTCATCTAAGCTCTTCGCACTGGTTACATTACAGCGACCTTTGCCGGTGATGCGAATTTTTTTGCCGACACGATCATTTTTTTCTAATAACCACACCTCGGCGCCATTATCCGCTGCGGCTATCGCCGCCATCAATCCTGCCGCCCCGGCACCTATAATCACTACTTTGTTCAATATTCTCTCTCCTAATATCGCTTATTATAAAACTACGATTAATCCCATTAAATCAATAGCCCATTTCTTCCTCGATGATAATTACGGTAATATCCGTCCAGCGGGGCTTTCGCTCCATGATATGAGTCACCATGCAAATTCTATCCGGACTATCACAATCCACACAATAGCCCAATTCCCGACATGGGGTCTTTTTGCCCAAACGCTCCGCATTTTTCGGACAGGCAATCGTCTTAATTCGTTTCATAGCCGCCTCATCATCAGGAACAATTTTATTAATGCCGGCGACGATGACCACCTTTTTCGGGCCAAATGTCATGGCTGCTATTCTATTTCCCGTACCGTCAATATTAAAAATTTTGCCATCGGTGGTAATAGCATTCGCACCGGTCATATATAAATCGCCGGTTAAGCCTTTGCGCATCAAATCCATCTTTTCCTCCATGCTCAAATGCGCTTGGTTATGGTCATAGACCTTTGCCCGATGCTCTCTGG
>CAYTOM010000263.1:0-2265 GCA_964439335.1 uncultured Peptococcaceae bacterium
GCGTCCAGAGGTGCATTATCCCAATTTTTCGCATCAGTAATAGGCGATAATACGAGATCCATAGGATTATCAGATAATCCTTCGACAACTTCTTCGTAGTCTAAAATGATTGTCTTGGTTGACGGTGCATGAATACGCTCAAAAGGTGACATTTCGTCAGGTGCTTCAGCCTCCATGCCGGAAATGAAACAAGGTACATGGCTATCGGAAGCAGCTTTATTACGATAAATAAGCGATTCGGTATTGACACTGGCAACAACCATGCGCTCGCCTTCAACTTCACCTACGCCGACATTTGGCCCACCGGGCTGTGTGCCATCGACTACATGTAAATTTTCATTATCTGAAGTTGGTGGCCATGATGATCCCGGCCAATGCCAAACTAAAGTTTTTAAGCCTGCTTCTGCGGTGACATTCCACATGGGCTCAGCTTTGCACCGAGTAGAATCAAAATTATAATATACAGTATCTAAATCTGTACCGACCTCACCGGCAGCATAGTATTCAGTAATACCATGAGTAGAGGGATTGGCACCGGTGCCTAAAGTAGTCCACATCGGTGGGGTGACGGTAGGCATACCGCCAATCATATACAGACCTGTTTCAGCAGCACCTCTTTTTAAAAAAGCAGCTAAATTAGGCATCGCATTTTCTGCTAAATATTGACTTGTTAGTCGTGGGTCCATAGCATCAATACCTAGGACTAACACTTTTTCGGTTAACTTTTTCATAATAACATTTCCTCCTTTTAAAAATTAATTGTTGTTCATGTGGCAGTCATGTTACTAAAAGCATAGGTCAGTTTTGTGAAAATGTAAAGAATAAAGCAATTTTATCTCTGAATGAGATATAAATAATTGCTTTAGCACAATATAATCTTGTAGTTTTTGGAGTATTAAGTTATAATAAGTCATAATCAGAGCATAGCAGTTACGAGGAGGATAAATATGTATTTAGAGTATTTAAGCTACTTTTTAGAGGTGAATAAATGTCAATCTTTAAGTGCCGCTGCTGAAAATTTACATCTGTCGCAACCTGCTTTAAGTGCGGCTATTCGCAATTTAGAAAAAGAATTATCGGTTGACCTTTTAGTACGACATCGCCGCGGAGTCTATTTAACCGAAGAAGGCAAAGCTATTTTGCCGAATATAGTAAAAATATTAGATGAATATGAAAAAATGAAACAAAAATGCATTCCTGATTTACCATTGCGGACGGAAAAAAGCATAGTTTTTAATATACTGACCCACTCATTTATTGCAGATAGTATATTGTCAGATTTATGCATTAATTTTATGGAAGAACAGTCTAATGTAAAAATTCAAATTCGTGAGGGAAGTATAGATTACTGCTTGGAGCAGTTAGCATCAGGCAAATTTGATTTGCTTTTTATTCCTGTGCCGGAAAAACTATGGGGAATTATCCCTAATGATGATAAATATGAGCTAAAGTTTTTAGGCAATGATGAATTAGTTATCGAAATGAATAGTAATAACGAATTAGCTAAAAAAGCATTGCTGAATAAAAAAGAAATATATTATCACGATGTGGCTTTTATCCACCAAGATGGGAAAAAAGGTGCTTCAGTAGCGAGCTATTTTTTTGATTTAGATAAATTCAAAAATATGGTTGAAACGGATAATATGACTGTTTATCGAAAATATATCGCTAATGGCTATTTAGCGTTTACTTTTAAAAAACTAAAAAGTTATGCCCAGAAATATAGCGGTGAAAGTGGAATAATAACGAAAAGTCTAAGTAATAAATGTAAATTGCGCTATATTGTTTACATTAAAAAAGAAAAATATAGCGAAATGGAGGCGTTTTTAAAGCGCTTAGAGAGTATTAATTTCCTGAAAGATTAATTTAGATATACAAGATACTTATATCACAATCGGATATAGAAATGATTTTTTCTTTACAAATACATCCCATTAGTCTATGCTATACATAAATGATGGCAGTCATGTATGAGCAAAATACTATGAGGAGATGATGTAAGTGTCAACAGCATTTCAAAGTAAATCCGGAAAAATAAAATTAGCCATTAATATTTTGTTGCCTGCACTGATTTTTTTAATTCCTGTCAATGAGGTCTATACATCGCAAATGCGTTGGTTTATTGTAATTACTTTAGCCGGCATATTGATGTTTGCTTTTGAGCAAGTAGATGAAATGTTTGCCGCAGTATTAATGCCGGCAGCATATGTATTGTTGGGATGTGCTCCTATTGGAGTAGTTATGCAGTGCTGGTCCAGTACTACG
>CAYTOM010000264.1:0-2227 GCA_964439335.1 uncultured Peptococcaceae bacterium
ATGCAAAATTTTTGGCCGATACCGCTGATTGCTTTATATATTACCGATGGTGTAAGCGGTATACCTTCGGCGGATATCGTGATGATGCCGGAATTTTGGCCGTTAATTTCCGACAAAATCAATGGCGGTTTCAGTTTGTATATGCTGGCGGCTGTTTTGGCGGCGTTGGGCTATAGTGATTTGGCGGTGACCCACTCGCTCAAGGCTAAGTCGAGAAAATCAGCGAAATATTTGCTGATTTATGGCGTAGCGATGATAGGACTAGCCATGCTGGCGTTAAAAAGCAAAATTATCCTGATTTTAGCGGCGATTGCGGCACCGCTTTGGCATGAGCTGATTATTTATTGCGGTAAAAAGTCGGAGGAAAAAGGTGAGCCGCTTTATCTCCAAAGCGAGCTGGGAATTATGATTTTAGATGTATGCGCTAATTCTCCGGCGAAATCAGCAAGGCTTAAAAGCGGCGATATTATTATCACGGCGAATGGGGAAACGGTGCAGGATTATCGACTGTTAAGCGGAGGAAATTGGCAGATAAAGCGTGGCGAAATGCTTTATCATGTCTATATGCCTGCCGGTGACTGGGGGATAATCCCGGTACCAAATAAGTATCGCAGCAGATATTTATATTTTGGCGGTAATTTTGCTTTGCCTAAGCTCTTGTTGGGAAAAATAAAAAAATTAGGCAAGCGATTACGCTAAAAACTGCTTAAAATAAATATAAGCAAAATATTTATTAAATTAATAGGATATAAAAATAATATCAAAAAAAACAAATAATGATAAAATTTTGCGTATTAAGTCGCATTGTGATTGCTTTTAAGGCAAGATTATGCTATTATACTAATGTTATGCCAGATAAAAATTTTTCGGGCTTTTAGAGGGTATTTTGCTCTTTTGCGAGAAATAAAAATATTTGGTGTAAACATACGGCTCGTTATGAGCACGAAACTCTATATGTTTTGAAAGGGGAAAAAAGAATCATGAGTTGGGTTAGTTATCTAATTCCTTGCTTAGGTTTGGCAGCAGTAGCAGTAGCTATTTGCTTAGCGGTTAGTATCAACAAAAAACCGGTTGGACCTAAGGAAATCTCTGACATCGTAGATTCGATTCATTCCGGTGCTATGGCTTATTTGAATCGCCAATACCGCACTATGTTGATCTTTATCGTATCTATGGCAATTATTATCGTTTTAGCAGGTGTTGTCACCGGCGGTACTACATTCTCTCCGTTAACTGCTATTCCGTTTGTAATCGGTGCATGTGCATCTATTTTAGCCGGTAATATCGGTATGCGTGTAGCTACCAAAGCTAATGGTCGTACTGCTTATGCAGCACAGACTCACGGCTTAAATTCTGCTTTGCGTGTAGCTTTCAACAGCGGTGCTGTTATGGGCTTGTGCGTAGTAGGTTTGTCCTTGACCGGTTTAGGTATCGTTTTAATTTTCTTTGGCGATAACCATTCTATCGTTTACGGTTACAGCTTAGGTGCTTCTTTCGTAGCATTGTTCTGCCGTGTTGGTGGTGGTATTTATACCAAAGCTGCCGATGTCGGTGCTGACTTGGTTGGTAAAGTCGAAGCAGGTATTCCTGAGGACGATCCGCGTAACCCGGCTGTTATCGCTGACAATGTCGGTGACAATGTCGGTGACGTTGCAGGTATGGGTTCTGACTTGTTTGAGTCCTACACCGGTGCTATCATCTCCGGTATCGCTTTAGGTTTATCTTTAGGTATTCCTAATGGTGAATATGCTCCGCTTTTAATTGCAGCTGTTGGTGTTATTGCATCTATCATCGGTATTTTGTGCGTACGCACCAAAGAGGGCGGCAATCCGCAGAGATCTTTGGACTCCGCTACTTATATCGCTGCTGCTTTATCCGTAGTAGGTTCGTTCTTTATTATTAAATATGTATTGCCGGCTACCTACACTGTAGAGGCTTTAGGCAAAATCAGCACTTACACCAATACCGGTTGCTTTATTGCTACCATTTCCGGTTTGATTGCCGGTTTGGTAATCAGTAAAACTACTGAGTACTATACTTCCGGTGATTATAAACCGGTTAAACAAATTGCTGAGTCCTGCTTGACCGGTACTGCTACCAACATCATCAGCGGTATTGGTATGGGTATGTTCTCTACTGCTATTCCGATTTTAGCTGTTTGCGCAGCTATCGCTTCTGCATTTACTTTCGCAGGTTTGTATGGTTTGTCTTTGGCTGCTGTTGGTAT
>CAYTOM010000265.1:0-2220 GCA_964439335.1 uncultured Peptococcaceae bacterium
CCAAGCTGCCGAATGATCCCAGCTGGCTCTCATGCATTTGGAAATCAACATTTCATCAGAGCCACCTGCCAAACAAACCGGTTGCGGATAGCCGACATTTTTTGTCACAGTTTGCAATAAGCTCTTCGGAGACCAGACAGTATCATCATTGAAATCCATCGATGCTGAAACCCACAGTTTAAATTGACTGCCGTCCTCTGCCATTTCCAACAAACGCATACTGCGATTGACCATTATACGATTGTCATGGCGGATAGATTCATCAACAATATCCTGCACAAAGACATCTTTTACTAAAACAGCGATAGGGTCAACAGATTTTTTGTTTTTGTAAATAGCCAAACGGTCATAGATGCCTTGCTCATTTTTCAAAATCAAGCATGGACGATGAATAAAGCCCTCTGCCAAAAGCATGGTGCATTCCAAAGCATCAGTCGGTGCATCAGCCCAGCCATTAGCCGGACGAATAGGTGTGCTAACCATATCCATCGGTGTATCAGACAAATTCATGATACCCTCGGAAGCGTCCATCGTGACACGCTGAGTTTTCTTAACAACCAAACGATTGATCATCATATTCAAATCGCCGGCTTTTTCTTCCTCGGTAGTTTCCATACCGGTAATAAAGCAAGGCACTTGGCTGTCGCTGGCGGCTTTGCTGCGGAATGAAACCTCTTGGACTTTGACATTACCCATCACCAGCATATCGCCCTCGACCTGAGCGGTACCGACATTAATACCGCCGGGCTGGGTGCCATCGACTACATATAAATTTTCGCTGTCACTGCTTGGTGGCCACGATGATCCCGGCCAATGCCACACCAAAGTCTTGATACCTGCCTCTGCGGTGACATTCCACAATTGCTCAGCATGACAATGGGTAGATTCAAAATTGTATTCCAAAATATCGCGTTGCTCATTATGGCGATAATATCCGGTGATACCATGCACTCTGGGGCTGGCACCGGTAGCCAATGTAGTCCACATCGGCGGAGTAACAGTCGGCTGGCCGCCAATCATTTCATAATTGATTTCCGCTGATCCGCGTTTTAAAAATTCTTTAGTATTCGGCATTTTGCCTTCATTGATATACTTTTTGGTCAGACGGGGATCTAAACCATCAATACCTAACACAAGCACTTTTTTTCTTTCCATTTTACTTCCTCCTTGATAAATTCATACAAAACTACTTGCCTCACAAACAAGCTAACCTTTAATTAAAAAATCAACATACCTACCGGTAAACCTACCAAAATAACCACTGCGGTACTGATCAATGCCATCAACCAACCATAGATGTACGAATTTTTACGCCCAATCCAGTCGTTGGTAAACATCAATGCTGCTGTAGCAGAGCCACCGGGAGTAGCTACTGCGGTAGCGATTGCAAAGGAGAACAAGACTGACATCATTAACGGATTTGCACCTAATTGAATGCAGAATTGATACATGATAGGGGTCAGCATAGCTGCTAAAACTAAGTTGTGGGCGACCTGGGTCAACAAACCGCTGACTAATAAGAACATCGCCGCAAAAGCTAAGCCACTGAAATGACTAAAGATAGGATCGACTAAAGAAACCAAGAAATTAACTACACCGATTTCCGAATTACTCATCGCCGAGGATACCGGCATCGTCGCTGCAAACATAATGACCATATCCCAGTTCATGCCTTTTTTCGCACATTCAGAGAAATTAAAGAAATCTCTGTTGCCGATTTTTACGATGCCCATTAAAGCCAAGACAAACGCCAAGGAGCCGGGGATACCTAAAGCATTAAAGAAACGCGCAATGAAGAAGTCTTTGGGCAAAATACTCGGAGCAAACATCGCAAACATAAACAAAACGAGGAAAAATGCTGCCAATTTTTGCTCGCCACTCATTTCGACATGGCGCAAATCTTCAAACATATCACCAACGCCATCAAATTTAGAAATATCCGGGCGGACGATGAATTTGATAACAATCATATAAATAGCCAGACATACTGCGGTAATTACAAAAGTTAAGACCGTAAAACTGCCAAATCCTACGCTCAATCCCCCACTGACACTGCTCAAAGAGCCTAAAACCATAATTTGCACAGCTTTAAAGGGGAATACAGCAAAGCCCAGCATAGCGGAATAAACGATACCACACAAAACCACAACTGCAAATTTGTCCTGCTTTTTATAGCCTAAAGTATCACAAACATTATAGAAAATACTGAATAAAAGTAAT
>CAYTOM010000266.1:0-2199 GCA_964439335.1 uncultured Peptococcaceae bacterium
ATAGCTTCAAGGCTTATCATACGCTGTTTGAAACAGCTTTAAATGATGCGACTGTGCCTACTTTGCAGCATTGTACTGCCGGCAAAGACCGTGTAGGTGTAGGTATTTGCTGTATGCTGTGGGCATTGGGTGTAGATGAGGAAACGATTATCGAGGATTATTTGCTGAGCAATTATGGCAAGCTGCCTATTGAAAAATTGATGGGTGCCAAGGCTGAAAAAATGAGCGAGGATAGATTAAAAGCTATGGATGCACTTTTGGGTGTCCGTCGTGAATATCTGGAGAAATTTATCACTACAGTTAAAGCAAACTATAGCGATTTTGATGAATTTTTGCAAAAAGCTTTGGGCTTAAGTAGGGAGCAGATTGCGGCATTCCGCGATAAGTATTTGGAAAGACTATAAAAGTGGAGTATAAATTATAAGGAGAATACGATGGCAAGAGGCGGAGAATTTCAATTTGAAATTGAGCGACATTTTGGCGTAATTTCCGAAAGCAGTCGCGGTTGGCAAAAGGAATTGAATTTAGTGAGCTATAATGGCGCGCAGGCTAAGTATGATATTCGTGATTGGGATCCTAATCACGAAAAGATGGGCAAGGGTGTGACCTTGACTAAAGAAGAATTAAAAACCTTGCGCGATTTAATCGACCAAGTATTAGCTGAATAAGTAGGTAAAATAAAAATACCACGCATTTTCATGCGTGGTATTTTTTGCGTAAATTTATTTGCTTTTGCCTAAATATGCTTCTTTGACAGATTCATTTTGTAACAATTCGTGACCGGTACCGCTCATCGAAATAGTGCCGGTTTCCAAGACATAGCCGGTATTAGCGACATGCAGTGCCATATTAGCATTTTGCTCGACCAAGAGTATCGTAACGCCCTGCTTATTTAACTCTTTGATAATATCGAAAATGCCTTTTACGACGATTGGTGCCAGACCTAATGACGGCTCGTCAAGCATTAAGAGCTTTGGCTTTGCCATCATTGCACGCCCGATAGCCAGCATCTGCTGCTCACCACCGGATAAGGTACCGGCTAATTGCCAGTGGCGCTCTTTAAGACGAGGGAAGAGGGTGTAAATCAATTCTATGTCATCGTCATATTTGTCTTTGCGAGTATAAGCGCCAACTTTTAAATTTTCTAAAACAGTCATATCGGGAAAGACATGACGCCCCTCAGGAGATAAGGTAATGCCCCGTTTTACGATATCTTCTGTGGATTTGCCGATTAATTCTTCACCGTCAAAGGTGATACTGCCGCTTTGGGGTTTGACTAAACCTGAAATAGTACGCAAGGTGGTGCTTTTGCCGGCACCGTTGGCTCCGATTAAAGTGACTATTTCGCCTTGTGGGACATCAAAGGAGATGCTTTTGACTGCCTCGATGCCACCGTAAGAGACTACTAAATCTTTAATTTTAAGCATCGATGTCACCTCCTAAGTATGCTTCGATAACTTTCGGGTTATTTTGGATTTCTGCCGGTAAGCCATCAGCGATAGTGACACCGAAATCTAAGACATAGATACGGTCGGAGATATCCATAACTAATTGCATATGATGCTCGATAAGCAGGATAGTTAAGCCCATGTCACGATGAATTTGTCTGATGAATGCGGTTAAATCCTCGGTTTCTTTGGGGTTCATACCTGCTGCCGGCTCGTCTAAGAGTAATAATTGCGGATCAGTTGCCAAAGCACGCGCAATTTCCAAGCGACGCTGCAAGCCGTAGGGTAGAGAGCCGGGGAGTTCATTTTGAAATTGAGCCAGTCCCAAAAGATCTAACAACTCTAAGGCGTGTTTGCGCATGGCGCGCTCTTCTTTGTAATAAAAGGGGTAGTTTAAAGTCGCACTAAACCAGTTAGATTTGACTTTGCTGTGACTTGCCAAAAGGACATTGTCCAAAACACTCATTTCTTTGAAAAGACGGATATTTTGGAAGGTACGCGCGATACCCAAATGTGAAATTTTATCCGGACGCATACCGGTAATATCGATTTCTTTGCCACCTTTATCGGTTAAATAAACCTTGCCCTCGGTAGGTGTATACACACCGGTAATCATATTAAAGGTCGTAGTTTTACCGGCACCGTTAGGACCAATGATAGCGACGATTTCATTTTGATCGACATGCAGATTTAAATCACTGACGGCAGTGACACCACCGAAACGCATAGATGCATTATCAACTCTTAAAAT
>CAYTOM010000267.1:0-1908 GCA_964439335.1 uncultured Peptococcaceae bacterium
TAATTCCGCCTATCGAATCACCCTCGCGTTGTACCTCTTGGATTTTCGCCGTCATCAATTCCGCACTTTTATCGGCAATGACCGGCATAGCCTTGGTTTTTAATTCATTTAATAATTCCTCGCTCACTTTCAGCAAATCAAACTTTTCATCTTTGATACTACCTATCTGATAAATATGAGCACCAATACTAATATTATACCTTTCACGCAAATATTGCAAGCACAATCCCCCTGCTATACACAAAGGTGCTGTCAATCTGCCGGAAAAATGCCCACCACCACGCAAATCCGCCTGCCCGTGATATTTGACCATCGCCGCAAAATCCGCATGTGACGGTCGGGGAATAGTGCGCATCTTAGCATAATCCGTCGAATGCTGATTACTATTTTTAATGATAGCCTTGATATCTGTCCCATCGGTCACTCCGTCGCTAGTTATACCGCTTAAAAATATTGGCTTATCAGCCTCTTTGCGCGCCGTAGCCAGCTTGCTTTGCCCGGGAGCTCGTCTTTTCAATAGTTTCTCCAATTCCTCAGTATCTATCTTTAATCCTTTTGGAAATCCGCTCAGCACCATACCGATCTGAGGGTCATGCGAACCACCGAAAATTTCTATTTTCAAATTTCTGCCATACATATCACTCATTTGTCTGCCTCCTTTAGCAAGCTCGCCCAATCCTCCCAAAAGTTCGGGTACGATTTGCTGACTGCCTCCGCTTGCTCTATCACGACAGCCCCCTCGCACATTAATGCCGCCGCTGCCATACTCATCGCTATCCGGTGGTCATTATAGCTAAAAACCCGATTGCCGTGCAAGGCTTTGCCACCGCAAATCACCAATCCATCTGCCGTCTCCGTAATATCTGCGCCCAGCAATTTTAAATTATTGCTCATCGCCTGCAATCTATCGCACTCTTTAATGCGGAGGCGCGCCGCATTATAAATCTCGGTCGTCCCTTTAGCCGCCGTTGCGACCACCGCCAAAATCGGTACCAAATCAGGAATTTGCGCGGCATCTATCCTTTGAGCAGAGAGAGTGCCCTGCTTTACCGTTATAGCTTGATTTTCTCTATCTAACTCCATTTCCGCCCCAAAATCACGCAAAATATCGACTATTTTTCTATCTCCCTGAGCTGAATCCAAATCCAATCCGCTTACTGTAATTCCGTCTCGGCTTTTAATTGCTCCCATCGCCAAGAAAAAAGCGGCATTAGACCAATCGCCCTCTATTACGATTTCACGCGGAGCATGATAGCACTCCTCGCCACTAAAATAGAAAGTACGCTCCCTATACTGCGGAACCACTCCAAATTTACGCATCATCTGCAAAGTCAAAGCAATATACGGCTCGGATTCTATCTTACCCACGATTTCCAAACTGCATTTCTCGCCTAAAAGTGGCATCGCTAACAATAACCCACTGATATATTGGCTTGATACTCCGCCGTCTATTTGATAAGCACCGCCGTTTATTTTGCCCTCACAGCTAAACGGCTCGCTATCTGCTGCCGTCAGCTCTGCTCCATGTGCCACCAGCACCTCATAAAGCGGAGATAACGGGCGTTTTGCCAAATGATTACGACGGATAAATTTCGCCCCACAGCCCAACGCCGCCACTATCGGTAACATAAAACGCAGAGTCGAGCCCGACTCCCCACAGTCCAGCTCCGGATATTTCGTCAATTCCACCGCCGGCTCAACCAAAAATCCACTATCAGTGCGCTCTATGCGTGCTCCCAGTGCCTCTAAGCATCTCGCCGTCGCCTCGATATCTTTATTACTCTTTGCACAGCGGATAAAGCATTTTTCTTTAGCTAATGCTGCGCAAATCAATGCTCGATGTGCCGCCGATTTTGACTGAATCGCCTCTAGCGATCCTGCTATATTTTTAGGTTCAATTGTCTTTTG
>CAYTOM010000267.1:1918-2183 GCA_964439335.1 uncultured Peptococcaceae bacterium
TTTTGCATCATCTATCCCGTCCCTCACAAAATCCTCTAGCTCTGTCACTTTAAGCGCATACAGCTCGCTTTTACCTATCTCGCGTGGCAACACCACATTTATCGTCTCACCCAAGCGTTTTTTATCATTCAATGCCGCTTGGGCAATCTCCTCTGCCCCATATTCGCTTGCTATAGGTAGCTCATATTTATTTAATAGCTCCAGCAATACCTCCGGCACATCACTTTGGCACAATTTTCGCTTAATAGCCGCTTTCGTCACCAGC
>CAYTOM010000268.1:0-2174 GCA_964439335.1 uncultured Peptococcaceae bacterium
TATACATTTCATTGAATTAATTAAAAAAATAGCATACAATAATTATTGATTTTTTGTGAAATATGTTGCATAATATAATAGTGAGATTATGATACAGCTTTGGGGGGTGATGGTCATACAGTTAAATCAGAGGCAAAAGGATATTTTGAATATCGTCAAGGAAAGCGGTCCTATTACCGGGGAAAGCATTGCCAACAGATTGAAATTGACCAGAGCGTCGCTTAGACCTGATTTAGCGTTTTTGACGCAGGTAGGACTTTTAGATGCACGACCACGCGTGGGCTATTATTTTAAAGGTGAGGATAATAACTATGATGCTTACCGTAAAATAATTGATTTAAAGGTCAAGGACTATCAAAACATACCGGTCATAGTCAATGAAAATACATCTGTCTATGATACTATAGTCAGTATGTTTGTCAATGATGTCGGGACGATTTATATCGTGAATAATGATGGTGAATTGATGGGTGTGGTATCACGCAAGGATATGCTGAAAATGGCTATCGGTCAGGCTAATATCAATGAATTACCGGTAAGGATCGTAATGACCAGAATGCCAAACATTATCGTGGTGACGGAGGACGAAAGCCTCTGGCAGGCAGCACGAAAAATGATTGAGCATGAGGTGGACAGTTTGCCGGTGGTCGAGATAGACGAGCACGGCAGATATGAGGTTTTAGGCAGATTGACGAAAACCAATATCACAAAGGCATTTATGGATCTCAGTAGCGGTAATGTCATGGATTAGAGAGGTGCATGATGAAGCAAACTATTTATATTCTTTCCGATTCTTTGGGAGAGACGGCAGAGTATGTCTGTCGGGCAGCTGCTTGTCAGTTTGCCTGTCCTAATATGGAATATAAACGTATTCCATATGTCAATGACACCAGTTATTTATTTGAAGTTTTAGACAGTATCGATCCATATAACAGTATTTTGGTCTATACTTTGGTTTTAGATGATATTCGGACATCGCTGGAGGAATATGCAGCGAAAAAGGGCATTATCACAGTTGATGTGTTAGGTCCGATGATGAGTGCCTTGAAGCAATTAAGCGGGCAGACACCCAGTGCTACACCGGGTAAATCTCATGTGATGGACGATAGTTATTTTAAGAAAATCGAAGCGGTTGAATTCGCTGTAAAATATGATGATGGGCAGGATACGAGAGGCATAACCTATGCCGATATCGTAATTTTAGGAGTGTCGCGTACTTCTAAGACGCCTTTATGTATGTATTTGGCACATAGAGGCTTAAAAGTAGCCAATGTGCCCTTGGTGCCGGAGGTCAAGGCACCTGATGAAATCTTTTCGTTGCCACGCGGCAAGGTCGTGGGACTCACCGTAAAGCCCCAAGTATTACACGAGATCCGTACCGAAAGGCTCAAAACCATCGGTATTGGCAATAAAGCTGACTACGCCAGCTTTGAGAGAATTTTGGCTGAATTGGATTATGCCGAGGGAATTATGAAAAAAATCGGCTGTCCGATCATCGATGTTTCTCACAAAGCTGTAGAAGAAACTGCCAGCAAAGTTTTGCAAATTTATTACAGAGGAGATAATATTTTATGAGCAAGAAGTATGTTTACTTATTCAAAGAAGGCAACAAGGATATGCGCAGCTTGTTAGGTGGTAAAGGCGCTAACTTGGCAGAAATGACCAATATCGGTTTGCCTGTGCCGCAGGGCTTGACTATTACTACTGAGGCCTGCAACAAATATTTCGCTGACGGCAATAAATTATCTGATGATTTGCTGGAGCAGGTTTGGGAGAAATTTGCTATCGTTGAGGAGCAGATTGGTAAAAAATTCGGCGATCCGACCAATCCGTTGATGGTATCGGTACGCTCCGGTGCAGCTATTTCCATGCCCGGTATGATGGACACTATTTTAAACTTAGGTATGAATGATGTCACTGTCCAGGCAGTAGCAAAATTGACCAACAATCCGCGTTTTGCTTACGACTGCTATCGTCGTTTTATCCAAATGTTCAGTGATGTTGTTATGGAAATTGAACATTACAAATTTGATAATATTTTAGAAAAACATAAAGAAAAAGAGGGCGTTCAGCATGACCATCAGATCAGTCCTGAGGGCTTGATGAATGTTATTGAGGATTACAAAAAATTAGTTAAACGTGAAAAAGGTATGGACTTCCCGCAAGAGCCTAAA
>CAYTOM010000269.1:0-2150 GCA_964439335.1 uncultured Peptococcaceae bacterium
TTTGCTGTCATTGCCTTATTAGTATTGATTGCCATTGCATTGCCGATAGGTTTAGTGATTTTTTAAAATCTAAATTATATATCCAAGCAAAAAACCAACAGAGCAACTCTGTTGGTTTTTTTATTTCACCTACTATTAATTTTGTAGCTTTTTATTCAAAAAAGGTAATCGTCACAGCGGCTCCGTTTTTAGCCCTGATCCGCTTAAAATCAGCCAGATTACCGACCAATTCATGATTATCCGCCGTATACATCACCCATAATGTCAGCGGTTGGTCAGCTACTATCTCTTGCCTCTCAGTTAACCGGCTGATATTCGTATTATTTGCTCTAAGCAATTCCTCTGGTAGATTAAAGCCTGCGGCGGTATAACCATCAGGCTCTAAAGCATAAAACATACACTTTTCTGCCATTTTCGGTGCATAAAAAGCTATTCTTTCTATCTTGGACAAATCATCACAGCGACTATTGCTATTTAGTTCCCAATTCCCCTCATCACAAGTCCAGAATTCTAACAAATAACAGCTAAAATTGCTGAGATCCACATCATAAAAATCGATCTGCTCATCAAAAATTTGTAGCACTCCCTCAGTTTCTGCCGAAAAATCAGCCAATGCTATCTCATTGGTATTACTGGTGCAACCTCCTAATAATGCCAAGCTCAAAATCAACAATATTGCTGATATCCTGCGCATCTCTGTCACCTCTATTTTCAGGCTGAAATATCACTACTTTAAACTAAAATTACGCCTGGCAAGTATTTTCTGCCAAGATGCGCTTCAAAGCAGAAGCGGAGCTGGAATGAGAGCGAGCGATTTTGACATTTTGCCCCTTGACCTCGCTTAAAGCGCAATTCAGCATTTTATGTGACATCGTGCCGGTGAAAAGAATCAGCAGATCGGGACGCCCGATTTTATTTTTTAGCCCATCCTCCATGCGGGTAAAAACCTTGCCACAGCATTTATAGGATTTGCAGATGTCCTTATATTGTCTTTCCATACATTCATTACCACCAACGATTACGATACTCATTAGTTTTTCCTCCTAACTTTAGTTTGCTTGGGCTAACTTAACTTTAAAAAATTAATCGCTTAGAGCGACTAATTTTAAAAGATGTATTGTTTCTGGTTAGCTCTGATTAACTTTTCTTTACTATACCAAACTTTTGCTGTCTTGTCAATATTTATTTTCTGCCTTTATATTTATCGTCTGTATAAATTATATTTAGAGCAAGACTATCCCCAGCACTGCTCCTATAGCAATCAGCAGAATCGGATTAGCCTTAAATTTACGAATAGCCACAAAAGAAACTACGATTACCGCTAAATCTATCGCTCCCAAGACGCTCACTCCGGCAGAGGCAAATATTTCCCGCGCAATAGTAATCGAAGCGAAGAAAATCATGCCTACGACTACCGGCTTGATGCCTTTCATCAACTTTTTGAGTAATCTATTGCCACGCTCGGTTTTCAAGAAAGCACTTAATGCCACCACGATGATAAATGCCGGCATGCAAAAGCCCAATGTAGCTACTGCCGCACCACCTAAGCCTGCCAATTTAAAGCCGACATAGGTCGCTGTATTGATTGAGACCGGTCCGGGAGTGCTTTCGGCTACCGCAATCATATTTAAAAATTCGGTGGTGCTCATCCAGCCGTTAGAGGTGACTAAATCCTGAATAAAGGGGATTATCGCATAGCCGCCGCCAAAGCACAAGGCACCCATTAAAAAGAAATTATAAAACAACTGCCAATAAATCATTTGCTCATCTCCTCCTTAGAGGTCACTATATAGCCGATTATACCGCCTATCACAATAAAGACGATCGGATTGACATCAATCACTACCGCAGCGATAATCGTCGCTATCATGATAATGATGCTCAGCTTATCCTTGGCAATCGGTTTAAACATTTTTACCGCAGCCGCCAAAATCATACCTACTACCACAGCGCGAATACCGTTAAAGGCTCCAATCAAATAATGATTATCGCTATATTTGAGCAATAATCCCGCCAAGCACACTATGACTATATACGATGGCAAAACTACCCCTAAAGCGCAAATCACCGCGCCTTTTTTGCCGTAGAGTTTATAACCTACCTGCGTCGCACAGTTGACCGCCAATGCCCCGGGCATCGCCTGCGAAAGC
>CAYTOM010000270.1:0-1531 GCA_964439335.1 uncultured Peptococcaceae bacterium
AACGAAAAGTTTAAATTTACCATACAAAAAAACCGCAAAGAATATCTTTGCGGTTCAAAGCTTACTTATTAGCCGATTGCACTCTATCCGGCAACACCTTGCCATATTTCACAATTGTTTCGGTATTTTTCACAGCCTGCTCAATTAATTCGGCTAAATCCTCGATTTTTGCCTCCTCCTCTAAGCAAGACTCAATTTTCGGCTTAGTTTTCGGTTCTTTCGGCACAAATACCGTACAACAATCCTCATACGGCAAAATCGAAGTCTCATAAGTATCGATTTTCTTGGCAATACGCATGATTTCCTCTTTATCCAAAGCCACTAACGGACGGAAAATCGGCATATTGGTCACTTGATTGATCGCATAAATACTCTCCATCGTCTGGCTGGCGACCTGCCCCAGATTATCACCGGTGATAATTGCCATACCCTCGCGCTCCAAAGCGATTTTTTCCGCAATTCGCAGCATAATACGCCGCATAATCGTGATACGCAGATTATCATGGCAATAATGCCCGATTTCCTCTTGAATTTTGGTGAATGGCACCAAATGCACCACTATTCTGCCACTATAATGAGCCATTTTCTCTGCTAAAGTCAGCACCTTTTCCTTTGCCTGCTCCGAGGTGTACGGATAGCTGTGAAAATGTATCGCTTCGACTGTCATTCCTCGGCGCATCATCGCCCAGCCGGCGACCGGACTATCAATACCACCGCTTAACAATAGCATACCTTTGCCACCTGTCCCCAAAGGTAGCCCTCCTAAGCCGGAGAATTTTTGCGTAGTGATATAGGCACACTCATCACGCACCTCGACTTTGAGATCGATATCGGCATTTTTCAAATCCACCGTCAAGCCCGACACATGACTATCGATGAAATCAGCCGTCTGTTGGGCTAATTCCATTGAACTTAAAGGGAAACGCTTATTCGGGCGTTTAACTGTAATACGGAAACTGACCTCGTTTCTCTCGCCTTTAGCCTGCAAAAATTCGGTCAAAGCACCGTTTAAAATATCCTCCACCTTCAACGAAGTACGCAATACCGGGCTATACGACGAAATACCAAAGACATGATCAAGCGCATTATAGTATTTTTCCGGTTTTTCTCCGTCCAAATACAGCAATATCCGTCCCTGATCCTTTTCCAAGCGCGGAGTAACCTCTAAATCGGTTTTAATTTGCTCTTTAATATTTCGCCAAAGACGATTTAAAAAATCCTTTTGGTTTTTCCCTTTTAAGGCAATCTCACCATAACGAATCAATATATAATCATACATCGCTTATTCCCCCAAAAAATAGCCTTTTTTGCTGCTTTTTTTGTAATTTTTCTTCTCATTGTAATCTTTATGGCTGTCTTTTTTTGCATAGTCTTTTTTGTTGTTTTTCTTACTTTCTTTATAGGGATCTTTAAAATCTTTCTTTTGTTCTTTCTTTGGATTTTTCTTATAATCCTTAGATTTATCATTACGGTAATATTTTTTACCACCTTTGCCACCCATCAAGCCCGGAAGCTGCTTCATCATTTTCTT
>CAYTOM010000270.1:1541-2149 GCA_964439335.1 uncultured Peptococcaceae bacterium
CACCATGGTAGCGCCCATCGCGCCCCTTTTTCGGCAAGCGTTTGATAATAATCGGTCGCTCGGCGGTCAATTTTATTTTCTGTACCTCATGCTCACGATTGGATTCACCGCCCAGCATTTCCAGTGCCGCTGCCAAAATATCGGCAGCTTCGTATTCCTCCAGCAAATTAAGGGCAATATTTTGGTAATCGTTATATTTACCCTGCTCCATTGCCATGCTCAGCTCATTATACATTTTTTCCTGTTTTTTAGCCTGCGCATCTTTTAAAGTAGGCACCTTTTTGCGCTCTAATTTGCATTTGATTGTCGCCTCGATTGTCTGCAAATGCGCCATTTCTCTAGGCTCGACAAAAGTAAGTGCTAAGCCGTCCTTGCCGGCGCGTCCTGTACGCCCGATACGATGGACATAGCTATCGATATCCTGCGGTAAATCGAAATTAAAGACATGGCTCACTCCGCTGATATCCAACCCACGCGCAGCGACATCAGTCGCGACCAAAATACTGATCTGACCATTGCGGAATTTATTCATGACCATATCACGATGTCGCTGAGTCAAATCTCCATGCAAGCCTTCCGCCTGATAGCCCAGCTTTTGCAATCCCTCT
>CAYTOM010000271.1:0-2141 GCA_964439335.1 uncultured Peptococcaceae bacterium
TCCCTGCCCACTCCGGCAAAATCCGCCAATGGCGCCATGATCGGCATCGCCAAGGTAGCTAACCCCGAAGTCGAGGGGATAAGTATCGATAACGGCATAAAAATCAAGTACATCATACTTAAAAATAAGCTCTTACCGCTACCGGATAATGCCTGCTCGCCCCAGTAAAGAATCGTATCCGTAATCATGCCATTGTTCATAATCACCGTAATACCGCGCGAAATCCCGATGATAAACGCTACTCCCAGCAAATCCTTGGCTCCAAGCAAAAACGCCTCTACTAATTTTTCCTCTTTTAGACGGTAAAGTGCTCCTATCAACACTCCGGAGACTAAAAATAGTGCCGATAATTCCGGAAACCACCAGCCTAATGCCGGTATCGGCAATCCTAAATCATTAAAAGGAATTACCGCATAAATCATTACCAAAAAAGTTACGGCAAATAAACTTAACGCTATTTTTTGCTTGGTATTCATCGCCTCTATGGCTGTATTTTCCGTACCGATAAAATGCCGTAGATTGTCCTCATGCATATCGGCGACTAAGGATTTTTGCGGATTTTGGCGTACTTTTTGGGCATAATGCAGGACATACCAAATCGCAATCGGCAAAAGAATGATAAGCATTATCAGACGCAAAATTATCCCCTCACCTAGGCTCACGCCGGCAAATCCCGAGGCTATACCCGTCGCAAATGGATTGACCGTCGAGGCTAGCACCCCAATTCCGGCACCCAGCATGATAATGCTGACTCCGGTCAGGGCATCATAGCCGGCAGCTATCACTATCGGCAAAACCAATGGATAAAAGGCTATCGTTTCCTCCGCCATGCCAAAGGTCGTCCCACCTAAAGCAAAAGCAATCATCAAAATAGGAATCAACAATTTCTCTCTGCCTTTGAGTTTTTGTACAATCGTGCTAATACCGGCATTAATTGCTCCGGTTTCCATCACTACGCCCAAAAAGCCACCCACCATGAGGATAAACACCGCTACCTCTATCGCATCATATAGCCCCTCTAACGGAGCTAAAAAAACATCGCCTATGCCTTGGGGAGAGCTTGCCACCGAATGATAAGTACCACCGATAGGCTCACCATCAGGCATATATTCATAGCTACCTGCCGGAATTACCCAGGTAAGCAGTGCAAGCAGAATAATTAAAATCACTAAAATAGTATACGCCGTAGGAAATTTTATGTTCATCTATATCCCTCCTAAAGCGTAATCTTGGTCCCTGTCTCTCCATTTAAAGCTCGCAAGGCTTGATTTAGCGAGCTGATAATGGCTGTCTTGCCGGAGCCTGAGCGGACAAATTGCAAGGCTGCCTCGACTTTGGGTAGCATACTGCCCGGGGCAAAATGCCCTTGGCGGATATACTCATCCATTTCATCGGCACTTACTGCACCTAATTTTTGCTCATTAGGCTGATTAAAATTAATCGCTACCTGCTCGACCTCTGTCAAAATCAGCAAAATATCAGCATCTAGCTCGGTGGCTAATAATGCCGCCGCCAAATCCTTGTCGATTACCCCCTCGATACCCTGCCACACGCCGTTTTTTTCCACGACCGGTACTCCGCCACCTCCACAGGCGATTGTAATCGTCGTATCCCACAAATTTTTAATCGCATCTACCTCGATGATACGGACAGGCTTAGGCGAAGGGACAACTCGCCTATAGCCACGCCCGGCATCCTCACGCATCGTATAGCTCTTTTCCCGAGCTAATATTTCAGCTTCTTCCTTTGTATAAAACGGTCCGATAGGCTTAGTCGGATTTTGAAAAGCGATATCATTTTCATCTACCAGACTTTGGGTCGCTATCGCCACTACCGGCGTATTTTTGCCGAGCTGAGCCAATTTTTCGCGCATCGCCTGCTGGATATGATAGCCGATATAGCCTTGGCTCATCGCCCCACAGACATCTAGCGGTAATTCCGGCGTTACTTTTTTCGCGCTCTCCGTCGCCAACAATATCCTGCCTACCTGGGGACCATTACCATGAACTATTGCCATCTCATAGCCATTTGCGCTTAATTCTGCCAAATATGTGGCAGTACGCGCGGCGACTATTCTTTGCGAAGTCGCAGTTGGTGGCAAGGCTTTGTCCTCCAAAGCATTACCCCCGACAGCTACTACT
>CAYTOM010000272.1:0-2138 GCA_964439335.1 uncultured Peptococcaceae bacterium
TTGGTGATTGGCTCTTTATCTTGTTTATTGTGGTAAATATAAACCGTATCATAAATGCCTTCAGCATTTTTCACTACCAAGCCCCAGCGCGTGATATGCCCTTTTAAAACAGTAAACTCAAATTCCTTAGCATCTACCGGAGCATCAGCCCAGCCCGTAGCATCTGCCAATGGAGTATAAATGTATTCTTTTTCGTCTACTTCTTCCTGCACACCCTCACCGTCAGCTAACGACAGCATAATATTTACCGAGGGCTCCGTCGCAAAGGTGATTGCGCCTATATCTGCCGGTGCACCGTCTACCTCTAAGCCTTCTATTACGCAACCTGCTCCGGCTACATACCAGTTTTTCGACTCTGTACGCACTTTTTTATACTTAGGCGATGCTTCTACCAAATATGTGCCGTCACACATAGCTACACCCATTGAAATAGCTGCCGGCTGCGTCCCATCAACTACATGTAAATTTTGGCTATCAGAGCTCGGCGGCCATGAGGAACCGGGCCAATGCCAAACCAAAGTCTTTAATCCAGCCTCAGCTGTTACATTCCAAATTTGCTCAGCTTCACATTTGCGTGAATCTAAATTATACTCAATAGCTGACAAATCGTCTTTATTTTGCCGCCAAAAACATGTGATCCCATGCGTACTGGGATAAGCTCCGGTAGCTAATGTAGTCCACATCGGCGGCGTAATCGTGGGATGAGCCCCCAACAAAACCAAATCTTCACGGCAAGCACCCTGAGCAATCAATTTTTTCAAATTAGGCATTTTCCCTTTAGCTACATATTTATGTGCTAATCCGGGATCCATGCCGTCTACACCTAAAACGATCAGTTTTTGTGCTTTCTCATTTGCGGACATATAGTCATCTCCTTTTTGAAATAATTTCAGCCAAGTGTACACTCTTTACTGTGCTTTTATTATACTATGTACTCAGTGAAAAGAAAAACATCTGCTTCTTGTTAGTTTTCAATTATACCTTGTATAAATGTATCACTTATTTATAGCGAAAAGCCAGGCGGTATGTTGTTTTCCTTTTCTTTTTTTGTTATAATGGATTGAAAATATATCTTTGGGAGGTAATGAAATGTATATCGAGCAAATTAAGTACTTTTTCGCCATTGCCCAAGCCGGCTCTATTAGTAAAGCTAGTAAAAATTTATTCATTTCTCAGCAAGGTATGAGCGATGCTCTTTTACGCTTAGAAAAAGAATTGGGCTTTCCTTTGTTTGTCCGACAAAAGAAAAATCTCTATCTAACTAAAAACGGCGAAAAATTTCTTACCTATGCCGAATCTTTTCTGCAAAACTACGATAATATGCTAAAATTTGCCTCACATGCTTCAAATCAATATGCGGAAAAAAATCAAGAAATCAATTTTATGATTGGCTCTTTCGTTTCCAGTTGGCTCATTGAGCGTATCTGCGATACTGATTTAATTAATCAATATAATCTAAATCTCTATGAAAATACTATTTCCGATATAGATTTAGCCTTTGCCAATAAGGAAGCGCATTTAGGAATTTTCTGTCTAGACGAAAATCAGCTGATGACCTTTCAAAATAAATCGCCTAACTACGCTGATTATATGGAATTAATTGAACTTTTTGACGATGAAATCGTTTTTTGTATGCATAAAAATCACCCTATGGCTACAACCGGCGATTTCTCTGCCCACGGTGTCAAACTCATGATTGAGTTTGCTACGACCTATTATAATTACTTTAACACTGTATCCGAGTGCATTTCTAATGTGCGTTTAAATAATTTAACTTCGCACATTAAATTGATGGAAAATAATGAAGCTGTCTGTATCACTACTCGCAAGCTCTATAAGCGTCTATACCCGAATAGTAATTTAGTTATTCGTCCCTATGACCAGGCTACCTATATAAAATTTTATCTGGTGCGTAACAAAAATCTACTTTCTAATGAAGTCTGCACCCTAACCGATAAAATAATCTGTCTGGTAAATGAGCTAATTCAATAATTGCAAATGCTGTTTTCTATAAAGGACACATAATGAGTATAGTTTTTAGTACGAGTCTCGTTATTTTTCACTGCATACCAACTCTTATTTTGAAGTCATAAAACAAATTCAAGAATTAATAAATGACTACCAATCTTATACCGGTG
>CAYTOM010000273.1:0-2131 GCA_964439335.1 uncultured Peptococcaceae bacterium
TTTGAGCCGTGCGGCGATTGAGCACCTGTTTTAAGGGGGGTAGGGTGATGTTTAAGAGGGTTTTAGGGGGGAATCAGATTATTATGCCCTTTAGGGTAACCCCCCTAACCCTCTTAACGAAAAAAGGTTTTTAAAGTTTTCACCTCTTTGAAAAAAAGGTCTTAACTAACCATTCATAATCTCTTTATTTTACCCCATTCACCTTTTATTTGCAATAGCGACAATTATATATTTATCCACTATCAAAACATTAATTTAATTTGCAGGTAATTATTATTAATTTTTTTGGAAAAAAGCTGAAAATGTGTAGATATTGTATACATTTTGACCTGTATACATCTTGACTTTCTATACATCTTCTGCTATAATAAATTTAATTTAAACCATTGACACTTTTGAAATTATAACTTTAAAAGCGTATGGCGAAACAAAATATTTTTAAAGGAGCGATTTTTGTGAAGAAAAAATCATTTGCTTTAGTGGCAGTATTGCTCATCATGACCATGATGTTAGCTGCCTGCGGTGGTGGCACCAACAACGATGCTCAGGGCGATGCTCAATTAACCGGCGATTATATTTTCGCTTCCGGCGGTACCTCCGGTACTTACTATCCATACTGCGGTGCAGTAGCTCAAGCCTGGATGGATCAGTTTAACGGCTTATCCGTAACTGTACAGTCTACCGGTGCTTCTGCTGAAAACTTGAACTTAATCTCTAAAGGCGAAGCTGACATTGCTATCGTCCAAAACGACACCATGACCTATGCTTATAATGCTACCGAGGGTTTCTCCGAAGTAGATCCTATCCAGAATTTCTCCGTCATGGCTACTGTTTATCCTGAAGTAGTACAAATCATTGCTCGTGCTGACAGTGGTATCACTACTGTAGCTGATTTAGCCGGCAAAACCGTATCCGTCGGTGACTTGGGTAGCGGTGTAGAAGCTAACGCTAAACAAATCTTAGGCGCTGTAGGCTTGACCTTTGACGATGTAAAAGCTCAGCATTTAGGATTCGGTGCTTCCACTGACGCTATGAAAGACGGCAAATGCGATGCAGCATTCATCACTGCAGGTATTCCTACCACTGCTGTCATGGAATATGCGCAGACCAACGACATGGTTTTAGTTGCTATCGACCAAGAAACTATCGATAAATTGATCGCAGATTATGGTTACTACACCGAGTTCACCGTACCTGCTGATACCTACAAAAATGCTGAAGATGTCAAAACTGTTGCAGTAAAAGCTACTTTCGTCGTTAGAAGCGATATGGATGACGATACCGTTTATACTTTGACTAAAGCTTTATTCGACAACCAAGAAGTAATTGCTTCCGCTCATGCTAAAGGTGCTGAATTAAACCTCGAAACCGCTATTGAGGGTGTTTCCACTCCTTTACATCCCGGTGCTGAAAGATATTACAAAGAAATGGGTATCCTCGAATAATGTCCAGAAAGAAACTTATTGCCGCAGTCGCACTTGTTGTGGCTGCGGTTTCTTTGTTCGTCATCAATTATTTACAAGATAGCAACACCCTAGTTATGAAAGACTTTAAAAGTGGCGAAACATACTTAGAATTGCCCTTAAACGATGATTATATATTCTCTGTCTCCTATACTCACTCGGTCAACAAAAGCCTGGTTGAGGAATATTACACCATTACTCCCAATGATGGCATCACTTTGATTAAAGCGCGCTATAATAATTTTGGTGCCGGAGTAGCTACAGAATTGAGCAACGGTGAATATTTGAGCTATGATGAAAAGGACTATATGGTTATCAATAATATGTCAGTCCCTGTCCCCCAGCTAATTTACAAAGTAGGCACTGTCAGTGACCACATCTTACATATAGGTGATAATTCGTGGCATTTGAAAGAATACGCCCCCGAATTAACCAGTGTAGTTTTTGAGCTTAAATAACTACTTTCTCCAATAACTATCACAAGCATAGTTAGATATAGTTTTTAAAGATGTGCTTCACACATTTTTGAACATAAAATCAGAAAGGAGCTTTTTCATGAGCAAAGAGCAAAACCAACCTGTCGAAAATACCGAAGATTTTCGTGCTCTGACCCAGGATGAAATGCAAGAAGTCTTAAACAAATACGATCGCGAAAGCTCAACTCGTGT
>CAYTOM010000274.1:0-2122 GCA_964439335.1 uncultured Peptococcaceae bacterium
AAAAGCGTGCCTCATTTCTCATGAAACACGCTTTAAATTTTATTTTTAATTTTATCGGATAAACATAGCATCGCCAAAAGAGAAAAAGCGGTATTTTTCCTCGACTGCTACATTATACGCATTTAAAATTATCTCCTTGCTGGATAAAGCACTAACCAGCATAATCAAGGTCGATTTAGGCAAATGAAAATTCGTAATCAAGCCATCGATTACCTTAAATTCATACCCGGGATAAATAAAAATGCCGGTCTCACCGCTTTCCGCCTGCACCTTGCCCTCATGAAAGGCACTTTCCAGTGTTCTCGTCGAAGTAGTCCCGACCGCGATAATCCGCCTGCCCTCCATTTTAGCTAAATTAAGCCGTTCAGCTGCCTGCGGAGATACGCTGTAAAATTCGCGGTGCATCTGATGATTAGTCACATCATCGACCTGTACCGGGCGAAATGTCCCCAATCCCACATGCAAAAGCACCTCAACTACCTCGATACCCTTGGCTTTGATTTTTTCGAGCAATTCTTGAGTAAAATGCAATCCTGCCGTCGGAGCCGCCGCCGAGCCGGAAAATTTAGCATACACCGTCTGATAGCGACTTTGATCGCCCTCATACTCGGTGATATACGGTGGCAATGGCATCGTACCCAACTGGTCTAAAATTTCGTTAAAAATACCGTTATAGTGAAAGCGTACAATTCGTCCGGCATCAGTATTGCCTACGACCTCAGCCGTCAAGCGTCCGTCACCGAAAATAATTTCCGTACCTACCTTGGCTCTTTTGCCCGGATGCACCAAGACCTCCCACTCATCGGTTTGCTCCGTTTCTTTTAACAAAAGCACCTCTATTTTAGCTGTGCCATCTTTTTTTACACCATATAATCTCGCCGGGATAACCTTGGTATTATTAACCACAAGTACATCACCGGGATTGAGATAATCAATAATATCATAAAAATGCTTATGCTCGATTGCTCCGCTTTTTTTGTCCAAAACCATCAAGCGCGACCAATCACGCCTCTCTGCCGGATGCTGCGCAATTAATTCCTCCGGCAAATTATAATCAAAATCATCTGTCCGCATCATTTTCTCCTTTAGCCATCTAAACTATTTTGACCGTTTCTATTGTTATTTAACCGCTTTTTTAATCGTTTTTATAGCTTTTTTTACCACTTTTATCGCTTTTTCATCGTTATTTAATCAATTTTAATCACTCTTAGCCATTATGATGGGTGCAGCATTCCAGCACGCTCATTACCTTTCCGCATTGGGGGCAAATCACCTCATCTGCTAATTCGCGCAAGATTATCTCGCCACATTCACAGCTATAGACTTTCGTTTGAGCTTGCTTTTCCATGCCTAATGCCTGCGCAACCGCACACGAATGGCAGGTGGTCTTATTACCCAAATGCTCCTGCCACCGCAAGGCATTTTGCAAAGTATTTCTCGCCATCTTCTTCCCTCTATCTATGAAACAAATTTAGTATGATACTCAAAATCACGCTCAAAATCAAGCAGCTCACTAGCGGAAAATAAAAGCTCCCGTGCTCACCTTTGATGAAAATATCGCCTGGTAATTTGCCCAAGCCCGGTATTTTGCCCAAAAGTACCATACCGGCGCCTAACAAAATCATCAACGCCCCAAAGCTCATCAGCATTTTGCCCATTTGTGCCAAATTCATCATTATTCCTCCCCGGATTGCAAATCTGCTTTTTCCTTGGGACTACTAATGCCTAAATGCTCATAAGCTAATCCCGTACAAATCCTACCGCGTGGCGTGCGACTCAAAAATCCCTGCTGCAACAAATACGGCTCGCAAACATCTTCCAGGGTATTGCTGTCCTCATTGATACTGGCTGCTAAAGTATCTAAACCGACAGGTCCGCCATTAAAACGCTTAATAATCGTTTCTAGGACTCTCCTATCCATATTATCCAAGCCTTCATCGTCAATATCCAAATAATCCAGCGCCATTTTGGCTAAGGATAAATCTATATGCCCCTCACCTTTAATTTGCGCAAAATCTCGCACGCGTCTGAGCAACCGATTGGCGATACGAGGAGTACCACGCGAGCGACGCGCTATCTCCAAAGCACCCTCGTCATCAATCGGCACTGCCAAAATATCGGC
>CAYTOM010000275.1:0-2111 GCA_964439335.1 uncultured Peptococcaceae bacterium
AAAGACGGCGTTATCACTGTCGAAGATTCCAAAACTTTCGGCACTACCTTAGATGTAGTTAAAGGTATGCAATTTGACCGCGGTTATATCTCCCCCTATATGGTAACCGATACCGAAAAAATGACCTGCACCTTAGATGAGCCGTATATCTTGATTACTGACCGCAAAGTAAAAGCAGTTCAAGAATTATTGCCTATCTTAGAAAAAATCGTTCAAAGCGGCAGACCTTTACTTTTGATTGCTGACGAAGTAGAGGGCGAAGCCTTAACTACCATGATTTTAAATAAATTGCGTGGTACCTTTACCTGTGTCGCTGTCAAAGCTCCCGGCTACGGCGACCGCCGCAAAGACAATTTGAAAGATATCGCTATTTTGACCGGTGGCGAAGTCATCACCGAAGAATTAGGCTTGAAATTAGAAGACACTACTTTAGAAATGTTAGGTACTGCTCGTCAAGTCACCGTTACCAAAGATTTGACTACTATCGTCGAGGGCAAAGGCTCGCCTGAAGCTATCGCTAATCGTGTCACTCAAATCAGAGCATTGCTCGCTGAAACCACTTCCGAATTTGACCAGGAAAAATATCGCGAGAGATTGGCTAAATTAGCCGGCGGTGTCGCTGTAATCCAAGTCGGTGCTGCTACCGAAACCGAATTGCAAGAAAAGAAATTGCGTATCGAGGACGCATTAAATGCGACCAAAGCCGCTGTCGAAGAGGGTATCGTCGCCGGTGGTGGTACTGCATTAATCAATGCTTTACCTGCTTTAGCTGATGTGAAAATGGCTGAAGACGATGCGCAGACCGGTGTCAATATTATTCGTCGCGCATTAGAAGAGCCTGTCCGCCAGATCGCTTTCAATGCCGGTATTGAAGGCTCGGTAGTTGCTGAAAAAGTAAAAACCTTGCCGGTTGGCATGGGCTTTAATGCTTTAAGCAACGAATATGAAAACATGATTGATTCCGGTATCATCGACCCTGCCAAAGTCACTCGCTCTGCATTGCAAAACGCAGCAAGTATCGCATCGATGATTTTAACTACCGAGAGCTTAGTCGCTGATGTCACCAAAGAAGACCCCGCAGCAGCTGCTGCAATGGGCGGCGGCATGGGCATGATGTAATTTGTAATTAATACGAGGTGAAATATATGTCAGAAAGTTGCTCCTCCAGCTGTTCCTCCTGCTCCTCCGCCTCCACTTGCGGTGGGAGCTGTCCGTCAGCTGCTCCGGAAAAAACTCAAGCACAACAATTAAGCAATGTTAAAAATGTCATCGTCGTCATGAGCGGCAAAGGTGGCGTCGGTAAATCCTCTTTTTCCTCTTTAATTGCTATGGCTTTACAAAAAAATGGCAAAAAGGTAGGTATCCTAGATGGTGATATTACCGGTCCCAGTATTCCTAAGCTCTTTGGTGTCAAAGGCTTGCCCGAAGTCAGCGAATACGGTGCGTATCCTTTAAAATCCGCTAACGGCATCAGTATCATGTCTATGAATCTCATGCTCCAAAACGAAGAAGAGCCCGTCGTCTGGCGTGGTCCGGTCATCTCCGGTGTCATCAAACAATTTTGGGAAGAGGTCATCTGGGGCGAATTAGACTACCTCGTAGTCGATTTACCGCCGGGTACCGGTGATGCGCCCTTAACTATCCTGCAAACTCTGCCGGTAAGCGGTGTCATCGTCGTCACCTCGCCGCAGGATTTGTCTAACATGGTCGTGCGCAAAGGTATCAAAATGCTGGAAATGATGAATATCCCTGTCTTGGCTATTGCTGAAAATATGAGCTACTTTGAATGCCCGGATTGTGGCAAGCAAGTCAATATCTTTGGCGAAAGCAAAGTCAACGAAACCTGCCAAAAATACCAAGTACCGCTCATGGGTAAATTCCCACTTGATCCGGAAATCAGCCGTTTAGGCGACATGGGACAAATCGAGCAATACAATGGCAAAGTATTGGAAATCTTGATGGAAAATCTCCCCGATTTTCTTCCCCAAGAATAAGAATATAGGATAGAATATAATAGTTAAAAGCAGCTTCTAATCATTTAGAAGCTGCTTTTTTAGAACTGATTATAATTGATTATATGCGATTTTACTTACTCAACCTATAAAGCCTGA
>CAYTOM010000276.1:0-2093 GCA_964439335.1 uncultured Peptococcaceae bacterium
CAGAGTTTCTGGGGATAAACATATTACCCAATCCGTCCTCTACCATCTGCTCCTGCAATTCGGTGCTATCCGCCCAAATAATATTTGGCGACTCCTCATACTGCATGACCATCTCGTAAAACAAATCATTAATCAAATCTGACTCTGCCATCAAAATAATCGGGGATTGAACCACCGTCTCCATCGAAATCGTATTAAATACCGATAATGGCGAATCTTTACAGGTTAGCAAACTATATTCTGAGATATGAAATGGAAAAAATTCCAATTCTTCCGCCAGGGGCATCACGAAATTCTTATTAATTTTTAGCATAGAAATGACACCTATATCTACTTGATTATTCACCACTGCCGGCATAACATCTTTTCTGTTCATAATTTTATAGTCAATATTATACTGCTGATAATTTTTGTAAAATAAGCTGATAACTTTGGTGAAAAAGTAATTTTTGTTGCGTCTATTAATACCTATGCTCAAAGTGCCGATTTCCGGTGTATCACTGGGCGTAAAATGCTCATACAATTCATGCGACAAATTTAAAATTTTAACTGCTATTTCATAAAAATATTTCCCCTCTTCCGAGAGCATCATCCCACGAGGAGTACGCATAAAAAATTTCGTATGAAATTCTTCTTCTAAATTTTTTATTGAGGTACTGAGTGCCTGCTGCGAAATAAAAAGCTCATCACTGGCATAAGTCAGTGATTTTTTATCTGCTATTTTTACAAAATAAGCCAATTGTTCTAAGCGCATGAATCACTTTCCTCCTAGAATTTATTGAGAGAAATCGCCGAGATATATATTATATCATATTTTTATAGTATAGCACACATTATATACATAGAGGTATCCAATAAATTTGTAGCAAATAATTTACAACAAAATTATTCTTATTGTTTAGTAGCGTTTCCTGTTATATGATTAATATATCAAAATGATTTAGTTTTATTACCTGCGCAGGTTTACTAAATCCATTAATAAAACTTTTTCATACTTCTAAGGAGGATGACCTATGCATAATAAAGTATTAGTTTTAGGTGTTGACGGCTTAGACCCACGCCTAACCAAAAAATATATGAACAAAGGAGTCATGCCGAACTTTGTCAAATTCCAAGAGCGTGGCTCTGCTAGAGAGGATTTAGTTATGTTAGGCGCTATGCCTACTATCACCCCGCCGATGTGGACTACTTTGGCTACCGGTGCTTATGCCGGCACTCACGGCATCACTGATTTCTGGAATCCGCATCCAACCGAATTGGATACTTTGATTTATTCCTTTGATTCCAACAACTGCAAAGCCGAGCCTTTGTGGAATGTCTTTGCCGAAGAAGGTCGCAAAACTTTAGTTTGGCACTGGCCGGGCAGCTCATGGCCGCCAACCTCTGATAGCCCGAATTTGCATGTAGTTGACGGTACTCAGCCCTCAAATATCAACATCGCTGTCGGCACTGCTGAATGGGGTCAATGGATCGAAGCCTCGACAAGCATTGTCGAAGCCCATATCGCCGAAAAAGAAGCCGACGAATCAGGTGCCGGCTGTGTCATCTCTGATTTAGAAGTCGAAGAAGATTTAGATGGCTCGCAAAACGGCTTAGATATGTCTTTAAAACAAAAAGTTTTAAAAAATATGATCATGAACGAAAACGAAGGCGAATGTGCCGGTGCTGCTATGCCGACCTTATATGATGCCAAAACCACTTTGCCTATCAAAGATGCCACTGGTTGGGCTAATGCTCCCCAAGGTGCCAAAGAATTCGTTATTCCGGTTAGTAACGGCATGGAGCGCCGTCCTTGCTTAGTTATTCCTAATGAACAAGGCATCTACGACACAGTCGCTATTTATAAATCCAAAAAAGCCGCTGAGCCAATCGTCGTTTTGAACAAACCGCAGGAAGTCGTCAACAATATTTTAGACACTGTCAGCAAAAAAGGAGAAAAAGTTGAAGTAGCTCGCCAAGCTATCCTCATCGGCATCGCTCCCGATGGTTCTAATGTTGAATTATGGTGGGGCAATGCCATGGAAGCTGCTAATGATATGCTGTTCCATCCGAAATCCATTTTGGCTGATTTGCGTGCTAATGTTGGCGAATTC
>CAYTOM010000277.1:0-2092 GCA_964439335.1 uncultured Peptococcaceae bacterium
ATTTGCCCATCGTCCATAAAAATAATTTGATCTGCCATCTCTCTGGCAAAGCCCATCTCATGGGTGACGACGACCATAGTCATGCCCTTTTGCGACAATTCTTTCATGACATTTAATACTTCACCGACTAATTCCGGGTCTAAGGCACTGGTTGGCTCGTCAAAAAGCATAATTTCCGGATTTAATGCCAATGCTCTGGCGATAGCGACCCTCTGCTGCTGACCGCCGGATAATTGGTGCGGATAATGCCCCATACGGTCGGCTAAGCCCATTTGCGCTAATAATTCCTGACCGTGCAAATCAATTTCGGCGTAGATTTCTTTTTTGCGTTTTTTGAAATCGGGTAATTCTTTGGCTAATAATTTTTCGGACAAGGTGACATTTTCTAAAGCGGTATATTGCGGAAAAAGGTTAAAGGATTGAAATACCATGCCAAAATGCAGTCTTTTACGGCGTAAATCCTGGTTGTTATCCTTGGTATAAGTAGCCGAATCAAATAGGGTTTCGCCTTTGACGGTGATTTTGCCTTTACTGGGGACTTCTAAAAAGTTTAAGCAACGCAAAAGTGTCGTTTTACCGCTACCTGAGGAGCCGATAATTGCTAAGGTATTGCCCTCTTCCAGAGTAAAGCTGACATCTTTTAATACTTTGGTTTGCCCGAAATTTTTCTCTATATGCCGGACTTCTAATAAAGCCATGTAATTGCTCCTCCTTATCTAAAGTAAGACAGTCTTTTTTCGATGTAGTTAAACAAGATAGTCAAGATACCGACAAATGCCAGATAAAAGACCGCTGTATAGAATAACGGCCAAATAATACCGGCAGCTTTGATAAAGGATTGCCCGGCAAAGGTCAATTCGTAGCAGCCGATGATACGCGCAAGCGAGGTATCCTTGACCAAGGTAATAATTTCGTTAGACATCGGGGGGACGATGCGTTTAATCATTTGTAAAAGCGTGATTTTAAAGAAAATCTGCGAGTGTGTCATGCCTAAAACCTCACCGGCTTCGCGCTGACCGATAGGCACACCTTCGATACCGCCGCGGAAAATGACCGAGAAATAGCAGGCGTAGTTGATACTAAAGGTGACAATAGTGGCGATAAATCGCCCACTGGAGCCTGCCGGCCAGATATTGTGATCTAACCACAATCCGGGACCGAAAAAGACGATGATTAATTGGAGCATGAGCGGTGTACCGCGAATAATCCAAACCAAAGTATTAATCGTGTAGCGAAGGGGTTTAAATTTGCTCATCGCACCAAAGGCTAAAATCAGTCCCAAGGGCAAAGCAAAGACCAAGGTCAGAGTGAATATTTTTATGACGACTGCCATGCCGTCTAAAAGAGTCATCGTAACTTGTAATAGCATGAAATTTCTCCTTAAAATAAAGTATGATATGTATGTCTTAACCGCAGACAAGGCAGAGAGCGAATGTCTCTGCCTCATGTGCAATATTTATGTTTTCTTTTGGGAAGAAAATGATTATTCAGCTTTTAAAACTACGACCTGAGCATTGTTGCAGTAAGCATTGGTGCAGTTCATGGACTCGGTTACTTCAGCAGTCAAGGTCATGCCGTTCCAAACAGCGTCGATATTTTTCGAGTTCAATTCTAAGATTTTCATATCCCAGTCGATGACGACAAATTGTACTTCAACGCCTAATTTTTCAGCGACTAATTTAGCCATATCAGCATCAAAGCCGATCCAGTTGCCGTTGTCATCTTTGTAGTCCATCGGAGCAAATTCGGTGATACCGACGATGAAAGTGCCTTTGTTTTTGATATACTCGACATCACTATCAGCTTCTGCCGGAGTGTAGGTGCATTCTGCTTGCTCAACCAAAGCTTCTTGTACGCCATAGGTAGTAGCGATGGTTTCCATAGTGCCATCAGCATAGCTTTCGTACAATACAGCATTGATGAAAGAGGTCAAATCGGAATCCTGACGGCAACCGACACCGTATTCTTCGGTGGTTAATTTTTCGGTATAGGTCAAATCTTCGTAGCTGGTGCCCTCACCGATCATAGCGCCTGCCATTAATAAGTCAATGATAGCTGCATCAGAGGTACCGGCGGAAACTTCCATCAAAGC
>CAYTOM010000278.1:0-2081 GCA_964439335.1 uncultured Peptococcaceae bacterium
CAGGAAAATTTGGCGATGCTGGAAAAATTGCCGGTAAAAATTTATCGGCTGAACAATGAAAAAAGTACGCAGCTTTTGCAGGCGACTTTAAATTACGAGGATATCGTCATTGATGCGATTTATGGGACGGGGTTAAATCGAGCGTTGCCGGAATTGGTGCAAAAGGTCATCAATCTGGTTAATAAGCGTGATTTTTTGCGGATAGCTATTGATATTTCCAGTGGCTTACATAGTGATAACGGAGAAATCATGGGAGCGGTATTTCAGGCAGATTATACTCTGGCGTTAGCTTTGCCCAAATTGGGCTTTTTTGTAGGTGAGGGCGCAGAGTGTACCGGCGAAATTCGGGTGTGTGATATTAATATCTCTCCGGAAACGATAGCAAGTGTCGGAGTCAAATGCCGCTCGATTGATGAGGATTATTTGCCTGCTCATTTGAAACCGCGCTTGGTCAATGGGCATAAGGGTAGCTATGGGCATTTATTTTTAATCGCAGGCTCTTTAGGAATGAGTGGAGCGGCTGTGCTGGCTGCCAATGCCGCTTGGCGTAGCGGTGTCGGACTGGTGAGTGTCTTGACAGAGGAAAATGTCCAAGCAATAGTGGCTTTGGGTACAAGCGAAAGCATGGTAAAAGTAAGAAAGGCTGATTTAAGTGCTGATTTAGTTGGCAAAACAGCCGTTGTTATTGGTCCGGGTATCGGGACAGACAGTGAGCAAAAAGAACTGCTACGCCAAGTATTGGAAAAGAGCAAAGTCCCGGTTTTACTGGATGCTGATGCTTTGAGCATCATCGCTGAAGAGCCGGAATTATTAACCATAGGCGAGGGTGAAAAGATATTAACTCCGCATCCGGGAGAAATGGCACGCTTGTGCCAAGTGAGCAGTAAAGAAATCCAAAATAATCGCTTGGAGTATGCGCGAGATTTTGCCTGCCGCTACAATGTGTGGGTAGTTTTAAAAGGCAATAAAACCGTAATCGCTAACCCCAACGGTGAGATATGGTTTAATACAGTTGATTCGCCGGCTTTATCGGTAGCCGGTAGCGGTGATGTTTTAAGCGGAATTATCGGGGCACATTTGGCGCAAAAATATACTATAGAGGAATCATGCCTGCTGGGAGTCAATATTCATGGCAGAGCAGGTGTCAGGATAGCTGAAACTATAGGCACGATTAGTAGCAAGGCGCAGGATATAATCGATAATATTGCTCCTGTTATCCGAGGTGAGTACGATGCATAGAGCGGCGTGGATAGATGTAGATTTAAAGGCTATTCGCCAAAATATCCGCAATATTAAAGCCTTGGTCGGAGATACCAAAATTATGGCGGTAGTCAAAGCCGATGCCTATGGGCATGGTGCGGTAGAGATTAGTCGCGTAGCTTTAGAAGAGGGAGTATATGCTTTAGCGGTCAGTAATTTGGACGAGGCGATAGAGCTCAGAGAGGCTAATATAAATTGTCCGATATTGATTTTGGGCTGGAGCAGTGAGGAATGTTTTGTCGATGCGGTGAAATATGATATTACTCTGGCGATGTTTGATTTAGCGGAAGCAAGCAAATTAGCCGATATAGCAGCTGAATTAGGTAAGAAAGCCAAAGTGCATTTGAAAATAGATACCGGTATGTCGCGTATCGGCTTATTAGCTGATGATAATGGTATAAAAACTGCGGTGGATATCATGAATTTGGCTAATCTCGAAGTGCGCGGAGCATTTAGTCATTTTGCTAAGGCTGATGAGCGGGACAAATCCGCAGCACAACGGCAATTTGCGGTTTTTAATGATTTTTGTGCCAAAGTAGAGCAATTAAGCCAAAAGCATCTTGATATCAAGCATATCGCTAATTCGGCGGCGATTATGGAGATGCCGGAAACGCATTTGGATATGGTGCGAGCCGGGATAATTATTTATGGGCATTATCCGTCAAAGGAAGTGCGTCGTGATATATTAAAATTAAACGAAGCGATGAGCCTCCGCGCTAAAATTTCTCGCGTTGAGTGCTTGAAAAAAGGAAGCACCATAGGCTATTGAGGGACCTAACGTTTACAGCAGGATACTATGGTATCTAAAGCACAGGTAGGCT
>CAYTOM010000279.1:0-2061 GCA_964439335.1 uncultured Peptococcaceae bacterium
TTCACCATTGCGAGGGGAATGAGGAGATCCAAAGAGGAGAAAGGGGGCAATCACCTGCCCCCTTTCTACCTCTTTGAAAATGGTTTTAAAGGTTTTAAAGGTTTTAAAGGTTTTAAAGCAAAACGCCCACTTTTGCAAATAGGCACAAAAAAGCTCAAAAGCAGACGGGCTTTTGAGCTGAGATTTTTTATTTTTTCACTTCATCGAGGAAAGCTTGGTATTGCTTAAAAGCTAAATTGACTAAAGCTTTATCTTGCGAATAGGTCACCAATTCTAACGCTTCGTTGACATCGAAAAAACCACCATCGGTAAAATCTTCGATTTTATTGACAGAATAACTATCCTTGACAGCCTCCATCAAAAACCATTTAACTTGGTTGCGTACCGGGCAACGGCGCGAATTAGAGAAAAATTCATAATTAGTTTCGCCGACCGAATGAATAATTTTGGCTTCGACACCGCCCTCATAGCGTACGCGAGAAATGGCTACCTCCGATGCGGTTTTTCCATTGCGGATTACTCCTTTAGGCAAGACCCATTCCTCTTTGTCGTTTTTCAAAAGAAAAACTTTGTCTTGGTAGAAAACCACCCCACCTGCACATTGTCTGACTAACATAAAAACTCCCCCTTTGAAGAAATATTAAAAATAAATTTGTAATCAAAACTTATATATTAATTATTTCTACATAATAAAAAGTTTTCCTGCTAATAATTTTAATATTCTCAGTAATTATAGAAAAAATATGTCGTTTTAATGGAAAATTATAGAAGCATAATGCTGTAATAGCTATTGATTAATAACCCTACTGCATAAAGCAAGCCGTAGACGGTGTTGGTCTTGGCGACATATTTCATCGCCGGCATCATTTCAGCCGGAGATTGCCCCTCGGGCGTGAATAGTTTGACGGCTTTCATCGCCGGAGTGATACTGAATAAGCAGAGCATAATAGCCGGTGACATTCTAAGCGTAAGGATAAGCACGAGTGGCCAGAAATAACAAACGGCGAGCATGATAGTCATAAATTTTACGCTTTTTTTGTGTCCGAGGAGTATGACCAAGGTCTTGCGCCCGTTTTGTTCGTCACCAACACGATCGCGCAGATTGTTCGAGGTCAAAATTAAGCCGATTAAAATTAGCGTAGGGATAGAAATGAGGATACATTGCCAGCTTACGCTATGCGTTTGTAAAAAGTACGAAATGCAGATAACTCCGGTGCCTAAGAAACCACCGGCAAATATTTCGCCAAAGGGTGATGCCGAGATAGGATATGGCCCACCGGTGTATAAATAGCCTACCAGCATACAAAAAGCACCGATAACAAGCAAAAGCCAGGAGCTATGGGCGCAGATATAAATGCCGAGTAGAGCAGCAATCAGATAGCACGCCAAGGCACAATTAAGGACAAAGCGTGGGGAAACGCCGTCATGGACGATTGCTCCGGCGATACCGACTGATTCGGCTGTATCTAAGCCACGCTTGTAGTCGTAGTATTCGTTAAATAAATTCGTGCCGGATTGGATGAGCATACTGGCAAAGAGCATGGCAAAAAACAGCGCATAGGAAAAATGCGAGGTAAATCCCAGGGCGTAGGCACTGCCGACGATGACCGGTACAAAAGAGGCTGTCAGGGTATGGGGGCGAAATAAGCGCCACCAAAAATTAAAACTGTGCATATGAGTATTCTCCTTAAAATTTTGTGATTTTTTTAAGCCTTTCGAGCTGAATTATTGAATATATTGTACAATTTTTTAGGCAAAATGTAAAGTGGCTAATGTATGAATAACGGCTGATAAAAGCGAAAGATTAATTTGGTATTTGATTTGCGGTTGCGATGTCCTGTCTTGACAAAAATACAAAAAATGCTATACTCATTTATAATAGGTAGAGTTTGATAAAAATATAGCAGATGATGTGGTGTTATAAGTAGATTAAAGAAAAATGAGAGGTAGATATGAAAAAGGATAATGAAAATCCAGGGATATATTTGCTGCACAAAAGCCACCGAGGGCTATTAAGTCTCGTATTTAGCAGGACATTGTTAGTAGTTTTGTTGATTTTGC
>CAYTOM010000280.1:0-296 GCA_964439335.1 uncultured Peptococcaceae bacterium
GGATTATTTCGCCATTTGAATGCGCTGGACAATATTGCCCTGCCTTTAACCAAAGTGCATAATTACGACCAAACCTCTGCCGAAAAGCGCGCTCGGGAATTACTGGAGCGTTTTGGTTTGGCTCACGATATGTATAAAAAGCCCGGTGCATTGTCCGGCGGTCAGCAGCAGCGTGTCGCCATTGCGCGCGCTATTGCCTCCAAGCCTAAACTCTTGCTTTTAGACGAGCCTACTTCGGCTTTGGACCCGGAATACACCAACGAGGTTTTAGATATCATCAACGAGCTGAAAAATGA
>CAYTOM010000280.1:306-2061 GCA_964439335.1 uncultured Peptococcaceae bacterium
TGACGGCTTGGATTTCATCATCGTGACACACGAAATGGGCTTTGCCCGTCACGCTTGCGAAAAAGCCGTATTTTTGCACCAAGGCAAGCTATTGGAAAGCGCCAAAAGCGAGCAATTATTTACCGCTCCCCAAAGTGACGAGCTCAAAAGATTTTTGGGCAAAATTTTAGAGTGGAATGTCTAAAAGCGAGAATTTCAATGTTTTTTCGGAAAAACTCTTTACAAAAGCCCCTTGATTATCTTATAATAAATAATCAAACTAATGTTTATAAATTATAGACAAAATAAAGGCTAAAATTTAGTTGAGCGATTAATCCGAAAGAGCTTTCTCGATGATGGAGCGCAAAGCATAAATTTTGTATAAATAAATGCAAAATAAAGCTGTGGCTTTTAGACAAAAATTTTATTTAAAAGCAAAGGCGTTTCTTTCACAGAGAAAGAAACGCCTTTTTTATCGCAAAATCACTTTGGAGGTATCAAGTATGAAAGATGGATTTATTAAAGTAGCCTGTGCCCATATCCCTACCCAAGTCTGTGATATCACGCACAATAAAGAGGCAGTCAAGCAAATGATTGCCAGAGCCTGCAGTGAAAAGGTGAATGTCCTCCTCTTTCCCGAACTGACTCTCAGCTCATATAGCGCCGGAGATTTATTTTATTCCTCACTTTTATTGGATAAATCAAAAGAGGCTTTATTAGATATTGCCGATTTTAGCCGCGATAAATACCCTGTCATCATTGTCGGCGTGCCTTTAAAGCATAATTTTAAACTCTACAACTGTGCTGCGGTCATTCACGATGGTGAAATTTTAGGTATCGCTTGCAAAACTCATCTGCCGAATTATAATGAATTTTACGAGATGCGGCAGTTTAGCTCTGCGGATACTTTGACAGATACAGCCACCATTAATTTAGGCGGCAAAGCTATTCCCTTTGGCAATAATTTGATTTTTGCCCACGAAGAATTAAACGACTATCGCTTTGGTATAGAAATTTGTGAGGATCTCTGGGCTGCCCATACCCCCAGCGAAGATTTGGCACTAAACGGTGCCAATATTATTTTCAATCCCTCTGCCTCCAACGAGCTAATCGGCAAAGCCGACTATCGCCGCTTGCTGGTGCAAAGCACTTCGGCACGCTTATTATGCGGCTATGTCTATGCCAACGCTTCCTATAGCGAATCCACCCAAGACATGGTCTGCTCGGCACATCATTTGATTGCCCAAAACGGTGCTATCATCGCTGAAAATGTTCCCTTTGAGGATAATGATTTGCTCATTGCTGATATTGATACTAAACTACTATCAGCTGAACGCCACAAAAATACCTCTTTTCAGCCACAAGAGCCAAAAAGAGCCACAATTATGTTTAAGCAAACTATCATCGAGACTAAATTAGCCAATCCCCCATTAGCTAATCCATTTGTCCCGCAAAACGAGCAAATTTTAGGCGAAAGAGCCGCCGCTATCTTGGAAATCCAATCCTACGGCTTAGCAAAACGCCTCGCCCATACTCACGCCCAAAGTGCCGTCTTAGGCATTTCCGGCGGTATCGACAGTACCTTGGCATTATTGGTCATCGTCCGCGCGATGAAAATCCTGAATCGCCCGAATAGCGATATCATCGCCGTCACTATGCCCTGTTTCGGCACTACTGCGCGGACAAAATCCAACGCGACGAAAATGTGCGAGCATTTAGGCGTAACTTTGCACACTATCGATATCACCAAAGCCGTCCGCCAGCATTTCCACGACA
>CAYTOM010000281.1:0-2053 GCA_964439335.1 uncultured Peptococcaceae bacterium
TATTCAAACACTTCCACCATCCTTAAAAAAGTAATTCTAAAAAATGCCTTATTTGATATTGTAACACAAAGCATTTCCATTTACAATTACTTTCCTCAAAAAATCTCAAAATTCCTGCTTGATTTTTAAAGACACTCTTTCAGTATTTTAATAAAATCCTCTATGATTTTTATTACTCCGCATTTTTCTCTTGCAAAAACGCGGTAGTTGCACTATAATGAATGATAATTTCATACACCGCACTTTTTCCAAGCGTATGACTGCTTTTTGCAGACGCTTGGATGAGGGAATCCGGTTAGAGTCCGGAGCGTGCCAGCACTGTAAACGCGAGATCTGCCCAAAGCCAATTTTTTGGTGTGAATGTGAATTCGCCATTGAAGGGAATCCTTTGAGAAGGTAGGAGTCGGATCGCCGAAAAATATTATATTTTTCCGAAGCGTCAGCCAGTAGACCGAATTTGCGTGAATATCAGTGAATCCCGGGGAAGGATTCGCTTATTTCCTACACGAAAAAAACTGGCTGTGTCAATGACACAGTCTTTTTTTATTTCTTGCGGTGCTTCATCTCTCTTTTCCGCCCGATGGCGTTTTATAAATTATCATTTCATTATTATATTGCCGGATTAGCTTGTCGTATCAGTAAACTATCCGACAAAATATTGCTGAATTATTTTAAAAAGGAGTGCTTAAAATTGAATTCTACTTTTAAAAGAAAACTTACCGGTCTGCTTTTAGTTGTAGCTATGCTCGTTAGTCTCTGCCCTATGGCTGCTTTTGCTGATGAGACTCTCGCTAATTCTATCTCGGTCACTGTGAGCTACCAAGCAGACGGCTGGTTTAATCTCGCACCGCAGCAAATTACCGTTAGTAGCGATACCGCCGAATCCTACGGTTTTAATCTCGATAGCTCGAATGTTGATGTCACAGCATTAGATGTCTTAGTCGCCGCTAATATTGCCTATGCCGATTTGTTAGAGATGGATTTTGCTTCTGCTACCGTCACAACTGACGAATATAAGAATACTTTCTATACCAACGATCTTTTGACTATTAAAAACACCACCACTTACGGTGCCAGCATCTACAAAATGTTTACCAACGAAAGCACCAATTGCGGTTTCACCGTAAACGGTGCAACTCCGCATGATGATGTTTATAAAGAAGAATATAATGGCTACACCGGCTATACCATCAGCCGGGCTACTGTGAAAAATGGCGACAATGTCGAATTTTTCTTTTACCAAGACAGCTATGCTATGGATAAATATGCCTTCTTTACTGATGAAAATGGCAATCGTTTAACCAAACTCTATTTATGCCCCAATGAAGAAACTACCCTAACTCTCCAAGGCTATCCTATCGGCTGGTATGGCTGCTCAACCGATGAGTGGATTGCTTTATTTACTAACAAGCTCATCAATTGTTCGCTCATCTTAGTTGATGCGACTGCTACCCCCATTTACGAGGGCGATTTGGCTGAAACAATTTTAGCTACTACTACCGATACTAATGGTGAATGCGTAGTATCATTCCCTGAAAAAGGTACCTACTATTTAACCACTACCGAACCGGAGTATGACCATGCTATTTTGCCCTGGTTGGAAATCGAGGTCGGTGCTTTTGAAAAAGCGACCGTTCCTAATTATGAAAACAAAGTCTATGCTGATTTTGAAAACGATATCTGGCTCCAGTACGATTTTAAAGAATTAAATGTCGGTGAGACGGCAACCATTTTTCCTCGCCGTATCGAGCAAATCACCAGCAGTGGTTCGGCTACCGCCCAGGAATACTACTGCCGTCCGAATTTTAATTTTAATATTATCGCCGGCGACAGCATTAAATTAGATACTAATGATTCCACTACCCAAGCCACCGTCACCGCCGTTAAACCGGGCGATACTATCGTTATGGTCAGCTACGATGCTGTAACCGATGAAAATAAAAGTATCGCCTATGGTGCTTGCTCCGAGGTCAACTATGCCTATGTCGTTTATTCTGTCAGTGACGAGAATACCCCAAATATAACTATTTCGACTGATATTCCCTACAGTTCC
>CAYTOM010000282.1:0-2051 GCA_964439335.1 uncultured Peptococcaceae bacterium
AATTGTCATGATGTGGAGCATCTATGACCAAATTAATACTATTTTAGGCTACAATAAGCAAGACCGCTATCCGACATTAATGATTTTAGGTATTTGCTACTGTGCGATGCTCTCCAGCTGCGTCATGCCATTCTTCCCAATTTCCATGATTATGATCGGTACATTGCAGGGTATTGCCGGAATTAGCATCAATTATTTGAGCTTTGTAATCGTTTCTTTCTTAATCAGTATCGCCGGTTTTGCTTTATATATTTTGGTGATGCGCTTTGTCTTTAGACCGGATATTACGCTATTGATCAATGGTCAAGATGAAGCATTGAAAAATTTGGAGAAATCAGAGTTTACTAAATCGCAAAAAATCGCTACTGTATCTTTAATTCTCTTCTTATTAGGCGTATTTCTGCCCTATATGATGCCTGCTACTTGGAAAATTAAGCAAATTTTGTCTTCGTTAGGCGTCGTCGGTATGGCAATGGTTATTTTAGGTGTCTTATGTATCCTAAAAGTAGACGGCAAGCGTGTGCTTGATTTTGAAATAATCGCTAAAGACGGGATGATGTGGTCGATATTTATCATGTTTGGGGCTACGATGCCTTTAGCTGCGGCATTAGAATCCGATACTACCGGTGTCATGGCATTTATCTTAGCCAAAATGACTCCTGTATTCTCGACATTGTCTCCGGGATTGTTTATCATTTTAGTCACAGTTTTCCTCTGCACTTTGACTCAGGTCGCCCACAATTTAGTTTTGGCGGTTATCTCGGTACCGTTATTCTATGGTTTCTGTGTCCAGCTCGGAGCCAGTGCGGAAATCACCCTCGTCCTCTGCTCGTTTGCTATTAATATGGCAGTAGCTACTCCTGCCGGCAGTGCTATGAGTGCGATGTTCTTTAGTAATAAAGAATATGTCAATCCTAAAACCGCCTACATCTACACTATTTCAGCATTTATCATCACCTTAATTGTCATAGTTGCGGTAGGCTATCCGATTGCTCGCTTAGTATTTTAAAATAAATATCCCCCGGCTATGCCGGGGGGTATTTATTTTATATTAAACCAATCCTAATAGCATCCAGTATGGAATCAACAGAACAAAGAAGCATAATAACATTGCTAAGGAACGAATCGCATTTAGTTTGATAAATTCACCTGTACTCATCATCCCAAAACCATAAACAACTAAATACGGTACATATTCATATGGCATAATTAAAATGTCGCATCCAATATAAATAGAGTATAAATATACTAATGGATTAACACCTAAATCAACCGCTATTTGTACCAACGGCACTGTAATCGCTGCCATAATTGCTAACGGCGTCATAACGAAATTCAGTAAAGCTGTCAATCCTATTAATAATCCTCCTACTACAAAAATATTAGTTCCGTTTAAATATGGTGTAGCGAAATCAGCAATAATCTTGCCAATTCCCAAATTGCCTGCTACTGTACCAATTGAAAAGCACGCTACTAAGAAAAATAATGTTTTAAACTGCAATTTATTGATACTGCCTTCTGCTGTACCAACATTCATTCCAGGTAAGAAGCATAACCAAGGAATAACTATAAAGCCCCAATCAGAAGAAATATGATGAATTGGCGCAGTTACAATAAAAGCAAATAACAAAAGTAAAATTACAATAGATTTCTTTTCTGCCTTGCTCATAGCTCCCATATCATCTAACAAAGATTGAAAATAGTCTTTACCATTCATTTCTTGCTCAGGTTTGTAAAATTTACAGACATAAAGCACGCATAATACACAAGATATAACCAAAGGCCACAAATGCCCCATATTCATATTCCAGGTAATTGCAAAAGCATCACCTAATACAGTTTTGGCTCCTTGATTTAAAACCGAGAGCATAATCGGCGAGTATAGATATACTCTGGAGGATACTGACCCTAAAATAACTGCAAAGCAAATCGCTGCCGTAGTCTTCCCCTTTTTTAACCCCAATGTATTACAAATACCTAAAGCTAATGCCGCCATAATAATAAAACTATTGCCGCATGTCATTAAAGTGGTAGCAAATCCGGCTAAAGTA
>CAYTOM010000283.1:0-2018 GCA_964439335.1 uncultured Peptococcaceae bacterium
TAATAAAGCTGTCGTGCTTTTCGGCGGTGATACCGGTCATCGGCTGAAACCAATGAGTATAGTGAGTGGCACCTTTTTCCATAGCCCATTCCATCATCGCTTTGGCGACGATATCGGCGATATTGGCATCAAGGGTCTTGCCTTCCTCGATGGTTTCTTTTAAGGCGATATAAATATCATCGGGAAGTTTGGCTTTCATGGCAGCGTTGTTAAAAACCATACTGCCAAAGATTTCTTCAACATGTTTAGCGGTCTTTTCCATATTGTAAACCTCCATTTTAGAATTGTATACGCGTAAAAAGATAAAGGGACCGCAGGAAATACCTACAGCCCCATTACTGTGATTGGGTATAGTATACTGAAAAGAAAGCAGTTTGTCAAGATTTTGCTGTGAAAAAAATTAAAAATTTATGTAAATTTTTATTTAAAGCCCTGATTACGATGGCAGGAGTGTATACAGTATATTTTCACTTTTTTGCTAAAAGATATGGACGAAAAAGCCAAGATAGTGTACAATAAAAAATGTCAGTTTAAATTATAATTTATGAATTTAGAAAAATGGAAAGGGGATATAAAAATGAAAGTAAATAAAAACTATGCTGCCTTGGAAACCAGCTATTTGTTTCCGACTATTAGCCGCAAAGTAGCCGAATACCAAAGTGCTCATCCCGAGGCTAAAATTATTAAGCTCGGTATCGGCGATGTGACACTGCCATTGGCACCGGTGGTAGTTGAGGCTATGCAGCAGGCTGTGGCAGAGATGGGTGTGAAAGAGACTTTTCACGGCTATGGTCCGGAGCAGGGGTATGATTTTTTAAAGGAAGCTGTGCAAAAGTATTATTTGCGTCGCGATGTCAATTTGGCACTGGATGAAATTTTCATCAGTGACGGCGCAAAAAGCGATATCGGCAACATTTTAGACCTTTTCAGCGTGGATAATGTCGTATTGGTGCCGGATCCTGTTTATCCGGTGTATGTCGATACCAATATCATGGCAGGGCGTAAAATCATCTATACTAATGCTACTGCCGAAAATAATTTCTTGCCACTGCCGGATAGCAATGTCCATGCGGATATTATCTATATCTGCTCACCTAACAATCCGACCGGTGCGGTTTATAACAAGGAGCAATTAAAGGCTTGGGTCGATTATGCTTTGGCTAATGAGGCGGTTATTTTGTTTGATGCGGCATATGAAGCCTTTATCCAAGATGATAGCCTGCCGCGCAGTATCTTTGAAATTGAGGGCGCGGAGAAATGCGCAATCGAGATAGCATCATTGTCAAAGACCGCCGGCTTTACCGGGACTCGCTGTGGCTATACTATTGTGCCGGAGGGCTTGGAGTACGAAGACATGAATTTGAACAAAATGTGGCTACGCCGCCAGACTACGAAGTATAATGGTGTGCCGTATGTCATGCAGAAAGCTGCGGCTGCGGTCTTTACCGAGGAGGGGCAAAAGCAAACTAAGCAGGCGATTGAGTATTACAAGGAAAATATCCGCACGATTTCTGCGGCTTTGGACGAATTGGGGATTTGGTATGTCGGTGGCGAAAATTCGGCGTATATCTGGCTTAAATGCCCCAATGGTATGAAAAGCTGGGAGTTTTTCGACTATTTGCTGAATGAAATTCAGGTCGTAGGTACTCCGGGAGCAGGATTTGGACAAAACGGCGAGGGATTTTTCCGCTTGACAGCGTTTGGCGACCAAGCTCAGACCAAGGAAGCGGTGCGTCGTTTGAAAGAATTGCTGAAAAAATAACGATTGATCAGCGCAAGCATATAAGTTTTAGTTATAAGATAAAAGTATAAAAACTCCCTTTTTGGCAATAATATTATTGCTGAAAAGGGAGTTTTTTATAAAAGAATTTTTTATAGATAGGCTTAAAAACGAACCAAAAAGCTCATTTATCCAATAAAAGTAAAATTATGCAAGATAATTACTTTACATGAAAAACCTTTTCGGTTATAATAGCTAAGTGCTCTATTTCAAGGAGGGATAATTATTAAAAGGATTA
>CAYTOM010000284.1:0-1331 GCA_964439335.1 uncultured Peptococcaceae bacterium
AAAAGCTTTCGCACTGACCATATCCAAATCACACTTGACAAAAACGATCATCGTTTGGTCATAGTTTTTTATTTCCAGCATGAAACCACTCCCTGTCATCTTGATAATAAATTATTCTCCATATTTTCCCAATATCCTTTTTGTTTGCAAAAATATTCCATTTATTTTGGCTATATATAAAAATAAGCAGTCATATGATTTTCTCATACAACTGCTTAGCTGTTTTTGAGTTTTTAGCTGTGTGAAATAATTAAAAACATTCTTCAAAGAGGAGAAAGGGAGCAGGTGCTTGCCCCCTTTCTCCTCTTTGAATCTCCTCATTCCCCTCGCAATGGTGAATGTAGCTCAGCTGTACATTTGTAGTTTCTAATGCGAAATAGTTACACTCATCGCCTATATTCAAGCTCACGCGCAGCCACCATATGATTAACGACAGATAGAATTGTCCACGCGGTATAGAAATTGCAACGGACAAAAACACTTTCAAACGAAGGGGTTTTAGCCGTACGGCGATTGATCATCTGTTTTATTCCTACCTACGCACCGCAAAATATATCGCCAAAAAGACTATCGTAGGGATATTACCCATTAACCACACTACCGCCATTTGTAGCCAAAATCCCAGTGTTACGCCATCAGCAGGCACTATCATATTCAGCGGATAAAGCAAGCCTATCAAAAACGCTATCAATGGCAAAACTAATCCTGCCCATTTGCCGGTTCTTTTTGCTAAAAAGATTTGCAAAGCTATCAAAATTGCCATAAACATTAGAACTGCCAAAAGCCTCATCGTCGTATCCCTTCCTTTCACGCCTTTTCATTACTCGCATTTTGAAAATGCTATTTTTTAAAAGCAAAAAATCTCTGCCCCAGATAATTTAGCACCACAAATAGCCCCATACCGACCAGCATCGCGACATTTTCCCGAATATTTATCGCAAAATCACTCAACAAATATCCCACCAGCGGATTAGCCAAGCCATACGCCAACAAATAGCACACCAAAATATTTACCACAAAACGCCCCACCTCTGCCCAGCTTTTCTCCTTGCTGGCAAAGGTAAAATATTTATTCAAAAAATAGCTCAAAATGCTTCCGAAAAAATAATTCGCTCCGCTGGACACCCAATAGCTCAAATGCAGCCAATTATACGCCAAAAACATAATTGCTGTCCCAAAGACCGTATTGATACACCCGACGATAATAAATTTAATCATAGTCACATCAAATAGCTTATTTTTCATCATTATCACCGCATACCTCTGCCACGATATAGCGCGGACGGTCCTTGATTTCCTCGTATATTTTTGCGATATAATAGCCGATTATC
>CAYTOM010000284.1:1344-2012 GCA_964439335.1 uncultured Peptococcaceae bacterium
GAATAATTCTAACAAAATTACCGTCGTAAATCCATCGACCGCTACCCCAATGATTTTTTGATAAAGTGCCGTCACGCCCAATATCCCTGATGCCAAGAGCATTACTGCGCCCAAAATCGTCACAATTTGCATCGGTGCTGTCGAAAAAGAGCTAATATTGCTCAGCGCATATTTAACTAACGCCCAAGCAGACCATTTCGAGCTGCCTACCTCACGCTTTTGCACCTCAAATTAGATTTGAGTTGTCTTAAACCATACACAAGAGGACAAAGCGCGAAAAAAGCCGTTCTTTTCCTTCATCGTCAAAATTGCATTGACGACCTTGCGATCTAACAGCTTGAAATCCGAAGCATTTTGCATATCTACCCCACAGGCTTTGCTGATTACCCGATAAAAAAGCCGCGCACATTTTCGGTGGATAAAGCTCTCCTCGCCTCGGTCGGTTTTTACACCCTCAACTACCTCAAATCCTGCTTCCCACAAACGGTACATCTCCACAATTTTTGCCGGTGGATGCTGCAAATCACAATCTATCAGCACGCACGCCTCGCCTTTCGCGGCGGACAATCCGGCAAACATCGCCGCTTCCTTGCCAAAATTGCGCGAAAAACTCAGCCCGCGAATATGCTTATCCTGCGCACTAATTTGACAAATTTTCTCCCAAGTGC
>CAYTOM010000285.1:0-1971 GCA_964439335.1 uncultured Peptococcaceae bacterium
AGATAAAGTCGGAGCGCGTTTGAGTGAATATTTAGGTCAACCTGTCACTGTAGCGACAGATTGCATCGGTGAAAGTGCGCAAAATGCAGTTAATGCGATGAAGCCCGGCGATGTAGTATTATTGGAAAATGTGCGTTTCTATCCGGAAGAGGAGAAAAACGATGCTAATTTTTCTAAAGAGCTGGCAAAATTCGGTGATATTTTTGTCAATGATGCTTTCGGCACAGCTCATCGTGCTCATTGCTCGACCTGCGGTGTAGGTGAATTTTTGCCGACTGTTGCCGGATTTTTGATGGAAAATGAAATCAAGGCGTTGAGCCATGTTTTAAACCAAAGCGAATCTCCCTTTGTAGCTATTATCGGCGGTGCCAAGGTATCCGATAAAATCGGTGTTATCGAAAATCTGCTCAACAAAGTAGATACGATTATTATCGGTGGTGGTATGGCTAATACTTTCTTGGCAGCGAAAGGCTACCAGATGGGTACATCGCTAATGGAAAGCGATAAATTGGATATCGCGAAATCTTTGATGGAGCAAGCCGCAAGCAAGGGCAAAAAAATGCTTTTGCCGATTGATTTAGTTATCGCGCAGGATATGGAGCATCCGGAAACTGCGGAAAATGTCGATTGTGATAAAGTACCGGCAGACAAAATGGCGTTGGATATCGGTAATAAAAGTCGTGAATTATATATAGCTGAATTACAAAATGCTCACAGTATTTTCTGGAATGGCCCGATGGGTGTCTTTGAAGTACCGGAATTTGCCCAAGGTACCTTTGAAATCGCTCATGCTATTGCGAAAACCGATGCTAATTCGGTTATTGGCGGTGGTGATTCGGTGGCTGCTGTGCAAAAAGCCGGATTGTGGGAGCAGATCACCCATATTTCGACCGGCGGCGGAGCATCGCTAGAATATTTAGAGGGCAAAACTTTGCCAGGTATTGCGGTTATTAACACAAAATAGTTTGAATTTTTGAGGAGGACCAATGAGAAAGCCGATAATTGCTGCTAACTGGAAAATGTATAAAACTGCTGCGCAAGCACAAGAATTTTGTCGTGATTTAATCACCCAAGATTTCGATAATGAGATAGATAAAGTGATATTTGCCCCATTTACGGCTCTGCCGGCGATGCACGAGGCATTATCCGCTACAGATATTGCTCTGGGCGCGCAAAATTTTTATCCATTGCCGGAGGGAGCATATACAGGGGAAATCTCGTTGGGAATGCTCAAGGAATTTGGTGTAAAATATGTGCTGGTCGGGCATTCGGAAAGACGCGAAATTTTTAAAGAGGACGATAATCTGATCGCCCAAAAGCTAAAGGTAGCTTTGACAGAGGGATTTTTGCCGATTTTATGTGTAGGTGAGAGCCTAGAGGTGCGTGAAAGCGGCAAAGCTCACGAGTATTGCTTAAAGCAAATCGCTGTGGCTTTGCATCAGGTGCCTGCGGAGGAGATAAGCAAGATAGTGATTGCTTATGAGCCTATCTGGGCAATCGGAACCGGCAAAAGTGCCAGCGTCAATGATGCCGAGGAGATGCTGGCGTGCTTGCGAGAGTATTTGACCGAGCAATATGGACAAGCAGTGGCATCGGAGATGCGGTTGATTTATGGTGGCAGTGTCAAACCCGAAAATATCGCGCAATTTTTAGATGCAGGGGATATTGATGGGGCTTTGATTGGGTCAGCCAGTTTAGATGCAGGGAATTTTGGCAAAATGATTCGTTTTCAGGAGAGATGAAGATGAAACCGGTATTATTAATGATATTAGATGGTTGGGGAATAGGCGAGGAGCAGGGCAATGCCATTAAAAATGCTCCGGCAGCTAATTTTATGAATTTGCTGGCGCAGTATCCCCACAGTACGCTCCAAGCCTCCGGAGAGGCAGTAGGATTGCCGGACGGACAGCAGGGTAATTCCGAAGTCGGGCATTTGAATTTAGGTGCCGGGCGTGTGGTTTATCAGGATTT
>CAYTOM010000286.1:0-1922 GCA_964439335.1 uncultured Peptococcaceae bacterium
TACGAAGCTAAGCAGAGCGATGCTGTGCTTGCCGCAATTTTAAACGATATTTTGGCGACACCTGTCTCGCCGGAATTATTACCGGTTGATGAAAAGGGCGAAATGACTCAAAAAACCGAGGATTTAGTAGGTCCGTATGAACTACATGATTTCTTTTTGTACTATGTATTGCGTTTTGGCTTTACACCGAGCAAAATCTATCGTTTGGCTTGCCTAGCCTATCCGCAATATGACAAAGCCACGATTTTGCACTGGTTAGAGGTCTTTCACCGCAGATTTTTCAGCCAGCAATTCAAGCGCTCCTGCTTGCCTGATGGCCCCAAAGTAGGCTCGGTCAGTATCTCCCCACGCGGAGATTGGCGTATGCCCAGCGATGCGGTCAATACCATCTGGCAGGAGGAAATCAATCAGCTTAAAGGCTGATATCCTACCTAAAAGTGGCAAAAAACATATTTTTATCAGCCGATTTTAAAATTTTCGGCTGAAATATTGCAAAAAAGTTCTTGACAAGCGTTTTTCTTTGTGCTAATATAGGCACTAATCTAAATAAACAAAAGCAATGACCGAGAAGAAGTAAGAAGCAGAAATGCCTATAGAGAGTCGCTGGTTGGTGAAAAGCGATAGCGAGTATGCCTCCCAAATACATTTCGGTAGCTGCACACCAAAAGCTATTTGCAAGTAGGCTGTGACGGGGACGACCGTTATATCGTGGAGGCAATGATGGTTGCCTGACGAGTTTTGTATCGCGAGATACAATTAAAGCAAGGTGGTAACACGGTTTCAAGCCGTCCCTGTATGAGGGACGGCTTTTTTGTGTTTTTAGAGAATGGATCCACTCTAATCCTTGTCGTTTGGCTCCTGCGCTTTCAAAATAAAGAAAGAGAGGTTAAAAAAATGTTTATCAAATGCTTGATTTTGGTGTTATTCTTTTCTCTAATGATTGGTGTCGGCATTTACTGCCGTCGTCATACGACTGATGTCAATGGTTTTGTCTTAGGCGGTCGCTCAGTAGGTCCATGGCTTACGGCATTCGCATATGGTACTTCGTACTTTTCCGCAGTCATTTTCGTCGGCTATGCCGGGCAATTTGGCTGGAAATTCGGCTTGGCTGCGACCTGGATAGGCTTGGGCAATGCCTTTATCGGCTCGCTTTTAGCCTGGCATATCTTGGGCAGACGCACTCGCTTGATGACTCAAGCTCTAGATTCAGCGACTATGCCGGATTTTTTCGGCAAACGCTTTAATTCTCGCAATCTAAAAATTGCCGCTTCCGTCATTATTTTTATCTTTTTAATTCCTTACACCGCTTCGCTTTACAACGGATTATCTCGTCTCTTTGGCATGGCATTTAATATCGACTACACTATCTGTATCGTCATCATGGCGATTTTGACCGGTATTTATGTCACTTGCGGTGGCTACATGGCTACAGCAATCAATGATTTTATCCAAGGCATCATCATGCTGGTCGGTATCGTCATCATCATCGCTGCCGTTTTAAATCTAAATGGGGGCTTTATGGGCTCAATCAGTGCCTTAGCCCAAGTAAGCGATCCCGGTGTATCGGAAGTACCGGGAGTATTTGCTTCATTTTTCGGTCCTGCCCCCTTTTCGCTTTTATGCGTAGTCATCTTGACCTCCTTGGGCACCTGGGGATTACCGCAAATGGTGCAAAAATTTTACGCTATCAAAAGCGAAAGCGATATCAGCAAAGGCACCGTCATTTCCACCTTTTTCGCAATTATTGTTGCCGGTGGCTGCTACTTTTTAGGTGGCTTCGGACGCTTGATGAGTGACAAGGTCGATATCGCCGCTAATGGCTATGACAGCATTATTCCCACTATGCTCCAAGGTCTGCCTGATATTTTAATCGCAGTGGTTATCGTTTTAGTTTTATCCGCCTCAATGTCGACACTCTCCAG
>CAYTOM010000287.1:0-1916 GCA_964439335.1 uncultured Peptococcaceae bacterium
GAGAATGTTTATAGAATAAATAAAACAAACGAAAATACATTATATTTAAACTGAGGAGGAATTGTTATGAAGGTTTTTGAGACTAACAAAATTCGCAATGTCGGCATCACAGCGCACGGTGGTGCGGGAAAGACTTCGCTGACTGAGTCGATGATCGCTACTTGCCGCGGGACGCGCTTGGGCAAAACAGACGATGGCACCACCGTGACAGATTATCTGCCGGAGGAAATTAAACGCAAGGTTACCATTTCGACCGCGATGGCTCCGGTTGTTTGGCAGGATCATAAGATCAATATTTTAGATACTCCCGGATATTCTGACTTTATCGGCGATGTGATCAGCACTATCTCAGCGGTAGATAGTTTGGTCATGGTAGTTTGCGGTGTAGCAGGTCCGGAGGTACAGACCGATGTCATTTGGGATTATGCCAAGGAAAAGGGTATGCCCAGAATGTTTGTCGTCAATAAATTAGATCGTGAGCATTCCTCGTTTGAAAAAGTATGGGTTGAATTGCAGGAGCATTATGGTCCGGAGGTCATTCAGCTGCATATCCCAATCGGTGAAGAGGAAAATTTCCGCGGATTTGTCGATGTTATTACGCATAAGGCATATGAATTTGATGGCGATAAATTAAAGGAAATTCCGGTACCGGAGGATTTAAAGATTTTATTGGTCGAGAAATGCTCTACTTTGATTGAAGCGGTAGCTGAGGTCGATGACTATGTCATGGAGAAATATTTAGAGGGCGAGGAGATTTGCGAGCAGGATATCGCCAGAGGCTTCCGCCAAGGTATTAAATTAGGTAAGATATTCCCGGTGCTTTGCGCCAGTGCGATCAATAATAAAGGCGCAGTACCTATTTTAGATGCGATTATTAAGTATTTCCCTGAGCCAAAGGTCGAAGATGGCGCTAACAAGGCATTCGTCTTTAAAACAGTAGCGGATCCGTTTGTCGGCAAGATGAGCTTTTTGCGCATTTTGAGCGGCAAATTCAAATCAGGCGAGAGCCTTTATAATGTTAATTTGGCGAAGGAAGAAAAAATCGGTAATCTTTTAGCTTTATCCGGTAAAACTCAAGAACCGCTTACAGAGGCAAATGCCGGCGATATCGTCGTTATTGCGAAACTCCAAGAAACAAAAACGGGGCATACTTTGACTACTAAAGGAAGCACTGTCGAGCCGGTCGAGCCGATAGTATTCCCGGTACCTAATTTAACAATGGCTGTTTCGCCGAAGAGTCGCGGTGACGAGGACAAGATGGGTAATGCATTGGCTCGCCTTTTGGAAGAAGATCCTACCTTGCGTGCCGGCAAAGACGCTGAAACTAAAGAGCAGTTATTGAGCGGTATTGGCGATATGCATTTGGATATCGTAGCTGAAAGATTTAAAAATAAATTCGGTGTGGATATAGTCTTGAAAGAGCCCAAGATACCGTATCGTGAAACTATTAAGAAAAAAGTAGAGGTACAGGGCAGACACAAGAAACAATCCGGCGGTGCAGGTCAATTTGGTGATGTTTGGCTGCGAATTGAGCCGTATGCTGATGGCGATTTCCTCTTTGGCGAGGAAGTATTCGGCGGTGCTGTACCGAAGAACTATTTTCCGGCAGTTGAAAAGGGTGTCGTCGAAGCGATGCGCGAAGGTATTTTAGCAGGATATCCGGCTACTAATATCAAAGTCACTTTATATGATGGCTCGTATCATCCGGTAGATTCTAATGAAATGAGCTTTAAGATAGCAGGGTCGTTGGCATTCAAAAAAGGTGCGGAAATGGCTAATCCGGTAATTTTAGAGCCGATCATGAATTTGACTATTACTATTCCTGAGCAGTATTTGGGCGATATCATGGGTGATATCAATAGCCGTCGTGGACGCATCATCGGCATGAATCCTGATGGCAAAAATCAAGTGCTTGA
>CAYTOM010000288.1:0-1905 GCA_964439335.1 uncultured Peptococcaceae bacterium
TTAAGAGGGTTTAAGGGGGAAATCAGCCCCCTAACCCTCTTAACGAAAAAGGTTTTTAGATTTTAAAGTATTTATAATACAATTTGTAAACCTATATTTACACCTACTTACAAATCTTTAAGAAAAAATCACCATTAAACTTTTTTCCTCTTAGGCAGTGGCGTATATCGCACCAACAACGGAATTACCCTATCTAGCAGCTCCCTATCATCTACATCTAAAATATAGCATTCCTTAGCTCCCTCATAGGGATACCCACACTCCGCATCTGCTAAATCACTAGCCAATTCCGGTAGTTTTTTAGCATACACGCAGTTATCACACACGCTTAAAATAGGCTTATCCGCTAAATACAGCATATATTCGCCAAACATTTTGCGCAACTTAACCTCGCCAAAAGGCTCGATTTTTTCCTGCACAAATTTGACATACTCCTCACTACTCGCCATCAACTAATCCTCATACTGACTTAAATACCCACTTGGTCTATCGGGAATAATAATAGCCGCGATGATGTATAAAATGATCCCCCCACCGCCTATCAGGCACAAAAATGCCCATAACAAACGGACTATCGTCGGGTCGATATCAAAATAATCAGCCACTCCACTACATACACCGCAGAGCATCCTATCATCTCTATTTTTATACAATCTTTTTCTCATCGTATTACCTCCCCTAAATAAATACTACTTTTCCTCTGCCTTTTGCTTTTGCATTTCCAAATTTTCTGCCTTAGCCTTTTCAAAAGTTTGAATAAACTTCTTCACCGTATTATAGCTCAGCATATCAATATGCAAAATGACATTAAACGGCATATTTTTCGCACCCTTATAGCTGATAACTGCTACCTTGCCCATACCGGAAACATTAGCCTCCAGCCACTTAGCTGCCTCTACAATATTCTCTCCTGCCATCTCATCACCGACAGCCTCTTTTTTGCTCAGCTCAATAATCTCCGACGGTTTCGCCAAAATTACCCCATTTACCCGACGCAAAGGCAAACGCAACAAATTAGTACCCTTTGATTTTCCCAGCATCGAGCGTTTATTTTCATAACAAGCAAACTTATCATCCTCAATTTCCACATCAACCCTGTCCTGAAAAGCCAAGCCTTGGGAAGATAAACCATAAAAAATCTCGCCGGTAAACATCAAAGTTTCTTTTTTCTCTGCCATTTCTATATCTCCTTTAAAGTTATATATAATTTTATCTTAGTATGATGATACCTAAAATATCCTCATTTGTCAAGATAAAAAAGAGGTTTAAGCCGTAGCCTAAACCCCTTTTTCTCTATCTTTCTACATCAAAATAAAAAGAAACGAAATAATTAACAGTACCGCAATATCAACCAAAATCGGCTCACCGATCGGAGCACGATATTTTTCCGGATCATACTCTGCCGGTACCTTTTTACCACTCAATCTGCCAATAAAACGCATCGGATTAGCACTGATTGGACCAAATCCCTCGTACAATTCCCGGAAAGCCGCACCCAAAGCATCTCTCGTCGCACAGCAAACATGAGAAATACCACTAACCAAGCTGACCAACGGTCTACGATAGAACCAATCGAAATCCAACGACAGCAAATTGTGCGGTTTCATATGCGACAGATACAGCATAAACGGTATCATCGCTGCTACCAGCACTTCAATATACTGTGTCACATGGTCGACCGTATACGGATGATAAACCGCACCGGAACCAAACGGCAAATATTGATAAAGCACAAACGGCACAATACCGAAAATCACATTCAAAAATGCGCTGATGCCCATCGCCCAATACATATTTTTCGGAATTGCGCGTACCTCAAATTCCTTATCAGGTTTCGCAAAGAAAATATAATATGTCATCTTCAGCGTAATGGACAAAAATGTACCGATACTAGCCAAGGATAAA
>CAYTOM010000289.1:0-1900 GCA_964439335.1 uncultured Peptococcaceae bacterium
TATAGCCGAATTATAGGAAATGATTGCTAAAGACGGTAAAGCCGAGGTCTGCTGCCATTTCTCTAATCAAAAATATGAATATATTGCTGAGGATTTACAGTCATTGATTGACGAAATCAAACAAGACCAAGCTCAAAAAGATAATGATTAATTTTACCGAACTCTCGCTAATTACGGCGAGAGTTCGCTTATTTAAAAGTTTAGAGGAAATTAAAAATTTTGCTGGTGTATTCGCTTGATTTGGGGTATACTAATGATATATGACTTTTTGAGGAGTGGTTATGGTGAATACTGATAGACTGCTACAGCAATTTTTAGAATTAGTGCAGATAGATAGTGAAAGCGGTAATGAACGCGCGGTAGCTGATTATACCAAAAAAGAATTAGAAAAAATGGGCTTTATGGTGACAGAGGACGAGGCAGGTCAAACTATTAACGGCAATAGTGGAAATGTCATCGCTAAATTAAAAGGGAATAGTGCTTGTAAGAGCTTGTTTTTCTGCGCGCATATGGATACGGTGAAACCGGGTAATGGAGTCAAGCCACAGATTAAAGATGGAATTATCATCTCTGATGGGACTACGGTTTTAGGCGGCGATGACAAAGCGGGAATCAGTGCTATTTTAGAGGGTACGCGTAGTTTTTTGGAAAGTAATCAAGCGCATGGCGATATCCAGATAGTTTTTACTATCGCCGAAGAGGGTGGATTAAATGGAGCCAAAGCGCTAAATTATGAGGAATTATGGGCGATAGATGGCGCATATTTCTTTGATTCGGAAGACGATGCCTCCAAAGTAGTCGTCCAAGCTCCGGTGCATTTTGATTTCGCTTGTACTTTTTATGGCAAGGCAGCGCATGCCGGTATGGAGCCGGAAAAAGGCGTCAGTGCTATTTTAGCCGCAGCTCAAGCGCTAAATACGATGCGTCTGGGCAGGATAGATGAGGATACGACCGCTAATATCGGGCTTATTTCCGGTGGCAAAGCGACTAATATCGTCCCCGACCAAGCCGAAATCGTCGGTGAAGCCAGAAGCATGAGCGAGGAAAAAGTATTAGCCCAGATGGAGCATATGAAAAAGGCGTGCGAAGAGGCTGCTTTTAAATATGGAGCGCGTGCCGAGGTAACAATCGAAAAAAGCCATGATGGTATCGATGTAGCTACGGATAGTTTGGCAGCTCAGCTAGCCCAAAAGGCGTGCTTAAAATTAGGCAAAGAGATTTCCTTTACCAAAACAGGTGGCGGTAGCGATGCCAATATTATGAATGGCAAAGGTATTCCGGCGTTAAATATCGGAGTAGGTATGAGTAATGTGCATACGACTGAGGAATATATCGCTATCAAAGATTTGGAAATGGCGGCACAAATGGTCGAAAATCTGCTGGTGGTGGCAGGGGAATAATGCAATATTATGATTTAGGCGAATTGACCGAGGCGGTATTTATCGAGAGGAAAAATCGCTTTGCGGCGGTGGTCGAGCTGGATGGTGCATTGCAAGAGGTGCATATTGCCAATACCGGACGAATGCAGGAGTTATTATATCCGCAGGCGAAAGTGTATTTAAAACGGGCGGCTAATCCTGCGCGCAAAACTGCCTATGATTTGCTTTTGAGCGAGTATAAGGGGCAGTTGATTTGCTTAAATGCTCATTTGTCAAATGATTTTTTAGCGCATTGGTTAGAGCAGGGCTATCTAGCCGAATTAGCTGATTATCCTGATTTTAAGCGTGAGTATCGCTATAAAGATAGTCGATTTGATTTTTTCTTGGCGAATGAAACAAAAAAGGTGCTACTGGAGGTCAAATCGGTTAATTATTTAGTAGATCAGACGGCTCTTTTTCCCGATGCACCGACCGCACGCGGTAGTAGGCATTTGCAGGAATTGATAAATTGGCAGGAAAAC
>CAYTOM010000290.1:0-1879 GCA_964439335.1 uncultured Peptococcaceae bacterium
AAGGAAATAATAGCAATGATTTGCTCTTTGGTGATTTTTTGATTTCTATATTGAGCTAATTCTTCTTCGGCATTTTTTAGCGGAGTTACATCGGCTTTAATGATGTATTTACCAACCAACCAGTATAAAAAGCCGGAGAAAAAGACGATTAATAAGCCATCAAAAGCGATAGAGGCAGTCGGCATCACATAGCCTGCTGCGGCTTCACCCAATAAACCATAGTAGATAATCGACAGTGGTAAAAACGGCAGAGAAACGATACTGATAGTACCGATAAATACAATACCTGCTACCATATAAGCAACATAGGTATCATCTTTTTTGAAACCGACGACATTACAAATCTGATAGAAAATACTCCAGAGAATAATAATACCACCATATAAATTGATACAGCCGGCAACAATAAAGCTAGCTACGAAGAATAAGGCAGTTAAAACCCATGGACGACCGGCACAAACTTTTCGGCTGACACACCATTTAGCCAGATAGCTGGTTAAACCACAAATATCTAAGATAGATACAAATACAAAAACAAAGAAACATTGCAAAACGACATTATTACCAAATGCTGCACTAAAAATGTTTAAGACCGAATCATATCCGGTAAAGCCCAAGGCAATCATACCAAAAAGACTGGGCCAGACAAACCCTAAGAAAATCCAACCCCAAATTACGCCGATAAAGACACCTAAAACTTTCATACCTAACGGGGTAATTTGCCCGACCGGCGGTAAAAAGCCAATACCAAAGGTCAGTAAAACAAAAATCAAACAGTTTATATAATAAGCTGTATTTTTATTTTTTGCTTGTGTTGACATACTCATATCCTCCTAAGATGTTATAATTAATACTAAACAGAAAATATTAAAATCATCAGCTGATATAAGTATATTAGCATAAGAAATATGATATAGGTAGCATAAAATTTTTACTAATTTCCAATGTAAGCAAAAAAAATTTGCGCCAAAAATTTATCTGGAATGGTTAATGAAGGGTTGTTTTAGAGAATATTTTTGATGAGCGCGGCCATTTTTTGCACATCCAGATTTTCTTTGCTTTTTTCATTGAGGACATAGGCAAAATAAACGGTGTGGTTGGATGTATCCTTTAGAGGCTTTAGGATAAAATTTTTGCTGTGCATGAGGTTATTATACTCTTGTATGGTAACTAAACCTACTCCCAGGTCTTGGTTGATGAGAGTGCACAGGGTGTGAAAATCACTGACTTCGCTGGAAATAGGTATTTGAAAATCATATGATGTTGGCAATAAATTGCAGGTGCTATTGTTATAGCTGAGAATGGGCAGGTTTTTTAAATCATCATGGGAGAAAACGGGCTTGGTATTATATTTAGAATGTTTAGACATGCAGATATAAAATTGAGCTTCAATAAAGGGGGTAATGGTGAGATGGGGTTTATCAGCTAATTGAAAATCCTCCAAAACGCCATTTTCGGTATCTATATATGAAATTATCCCGATTACATCATCTTCTATGGGGAAATCATTGAGGATTTCATCGGAGTTTTTAGTCAAAAGATTAAAACTAATTGAGGGGTTTATTTTTTGATATTTAGATGCGACTGATGATACTATATGCATACATCTGGGAATAGTGATAACAGTGATATTGTGACTATCATTTTTTTCAGGAGAGTTTAAACTAAAGTTAGAAACAGCATTTAGGAATTCGCCGTAAGCATCGACTATTTTTTGTGCTTTTTCGACAGCTACTTCGCCTGCGTTAGTAAAAGATATGCCATCGCTGTCACGAATTAACAAATGAGCATCAAGCTCATTTTCCATCGTACGCAAAGCATGACTGACTACTTGGCGAGAGACAAAGAATTTTTCTGCTGTTTTTGTTATAGAGCCTGT
>CAYTOM010000291.1:0-1860 GCA_964439335.1 uncultured Peptococcaceae bacterium
ATACATCGTAATTGTTTCAATTTCCGTCGGTGAGGAAATAAACGAAGCCAAGGCTTGCGGATTATTAGTCATTAAATTATATAGATAATTTTCCTCGCCTAATTGTTCACCTTTTTCCAAAATATCGATACATTCTCGGACTTGATTTTGGCTGTGGCTGATGAGATTTTGCACACTGCCATAAACCTCTATCTGATTATCCAATAAAGTATCTAAGCCACCTAAAGCCGCATCTAACGGCGCAATCATACTTTTTAAGCGGACCAGCGCCTCAGGAGAATTGACACTTGCCTCAATCAAGTTATCCATATTTTTATTAAGCACCACAGCTACATTATCCTTGTAATAATTATGCAAATCCTCTGCCGCAGTCACCGTCGTCTTTAAGTCGTTTTTAATTTTCTTGAGATTTTTTTCGGTAAATTTCCCATATCCGTGCAAATCGGATTTTAATTCGCTAATATCATCCAAAACCTGGAGCTCGTGGTTTTTGACCTTATCCAAGCGTGCCAGCATCGCTTCCCGATGAGCATCGCTCAAAATAGGCATTTTATTAATTAAATCCTCGGTTTTATTGATCACCGTTAAATTTTCATTGATGATTTTTTCCGCACCGTCTAATAAATCCAGCTTTTGTGTCTCATCGAGGGCATCTTGGGTAATGTCGATTTGTTTTTCCAAAGCCGCCAAGGTACTATCAATATTGGCAAAGGTCGTATCTAATGCCGCCGTACTGACATTAGCTAAATTTTTGCCCGCTGCGGTGAGCTCCGCCATATTCATACCTGTACCGGAGAGTTTTTCCAAATCCGCCTCTATCCCCGGCAGTACCCCTTGGCTAGCCTGCACCAAAGCCTGCGCCGAGACAAAGGACGAATTTAAAATTTTGGTCGTATCTGCCAATGCCCCTAATTGCTCATCTATCAAATAAAAAGTATTCAAATTTTCTTGGATAGTTATCGAGCGAGCATCATCTAATTCTACCGCCGCATCATTCATCGCAATACCAAAGACCTCAGTCACCGTATTGACAAAGGATTCATTCACCTGCGTTTTGATACTATTGACGACACTATCGGTAATTTTAGTCGCAATCGCATTTTTCTTGGCATTGACATGATACTCTAATTTCGGGTGGGTAATATCCGTATCCAAAAAGCTGAAAAAATCGCGACTAAAATTTTCCGGCACCACTATCGCCGCATAATATTCGCCATTTTCAACCCCTGCCAGCGCCTCATCATAATCAACGAATATCCAGTTTATCTGGTCGTTATTATGCAAATTTTCGACAAAAGTATCACCAATATTCATAATTGTCGTTTCCGGATCCAGAGCCATCTTGTCCGCATTAGGCAAATTATCATAATCAGGCACTGCCTCATAAATTGATACCCCGACATCCTGGTTGGCTATCGCAATTTTTAAATTGCCCGTACTGCCATATGGGTCCCAGTTTGCGGCGATATTAAACCACGCATACAAAGACGGCAAGACAATTATCCCCAATGTGACAATAATCGCGATAGGATTTTTCAACAGACGCTTGGTATCATCTGCAAAAATCATCAGTATTTCCTTCATCGCATTCTCTCCTTATCGTATTTTCAGCATATTTTGCCTTTAGTTTAATCCTAAATTTATGTTCAGTCAAGCTAACTCTTGCTTTTTTTACCAAAACTGCATATTTCCCAGACTTGTTGTCCCAAAGCTATTTTAGTAAAAAATTTCGCAGTTTATGAAAAAATGCTTGACAAATCATAAAGCACGCACTATAATATTTATTGTTGCAAAACAAATGGGGTTTTAGCTCAGTTGGTAGAGCACCTGACTCTTAATCAGGGTGTCCAGGGTTCGAGT
>CAYTOM010000292.1:0-1857 GCA_964439335.1 uncultured Peptococcaceae bacterium
TGCTCCGGTTCGCGAATTAATCGCTCCTCTTCTCACCGAAAACCAATCTATACTGCTATATGATGTTAAATGTCTGAAAGATATTACGATTTCTGAGCTGGTACAAGATTATCTGCAAGGAGTATCCTCTCATGCCTAAACAAACACTTTCCGATATCTTGTGGCAGCAAGCTATCGATGACAATAATTTTGCCCAAGCCGAAAAAATATACCGGCATCTCCTTGCTACTACCGGAGCAGATGCTGAGCATCATACTATCATGGGACTGTGGTATCAGCAATTACATGACTACCCCCAAGCCATCACCGCTTTAAATGCTGCCTTAGAGCTGGATTTTGAAAGCAGTGACGAGCTATACTATCAAATAGCCCTCTGTTATTTTGAGCAGGCAGATTATCCTCATGCCTTGGACTACCTCTCGCTTTCATTAGAAAACGATCCCGATTTTGCCGATGCGATATTTTTAAAAGCAGAAACCGCCGCTATTCTCGGCGATACAGCTACAGCTGCCACTTTATACAAGCAACTGCTCATCATTTTGCCCGGAGATGTCCAGCTTTGTATCGCCATTGCCACCTCACTCTCCGAAATAGGCTATGTCGATGATGCAATCGAAATATATTTTCGTGCCCTGCTCATCGAGCCGGAAAACTATTATCTCTACTCCAATCTCGGTGCAGAATATACCGAATTAGGAGAATATGATAATGCTTTATTCTGTCATCAGCGTGCCTTGGCACTCAATAGCTTTTGCGCTGACCTCTGGTATAATATCGCCTGCACCTACGCCCAAAATAAGCAACTTACCGCCGGTCTTGATGCATTAGAAAGAGCCATTACCTTAGATGATGCTAATAAGGACTACGCCGCCGGTGATGACGAGCTATCTCCGCTACATTCTTTCGGTCGTTTTTGGAAGCTCATCGAATAATTATTCTCTAAAAAATCGGCTTTAGATTTTCTCTATCATATTTCCTGTGAAAAAACACTTGCGAAAATGCGTAAAATATGCTAAAATGTTTATTCGTATTAAAGCAACCAAGTGAAATGATCGCGGCGAAAGCTGAGGAAAGTCCGGGCTCCACAGGGCAGGATGCCGGTTAACGGCCGGTGAGGGTGACCTTAAGGAAAGTGCCACAGAAAACAAACCGCCCAATTAAGCTATCTTAGTTGGGTAAGGATGAAACGGTGCGGTAAGAGCGCACCAGCGGCTGGGTAATCAGTCGGCTTGGTAAACCCCATTCGGAGCAAGACTAAACAATGAGGACATAATGTGGTCCCGCATGTCCTTTGGTAAGTCGCTAGAGACATTATGTGAGTAATGCCCAAGATAGATGATCATTCTCGACAGACCCCGGCTTACGGCTTGATTGCTTTAATACTTTTTTATTAAAACGCAAAAGCTCCTATGGAATCCATAGGAGCTTTTTAAAATTCGAATTTGTAATTTTGGCTTAACCTTCCAATAATTTTGCCAATTCAGCTTTAGGTCTGAAACCAACGATACGATTTACTTCCTGACCGTCTTTAAATAAAATCAAGGTAGGAATGCTCATAACACCGTAGCTTTGAGCAATACGACCACAATCATCTACATTTAATTTGCAAACTTTAGCTTTACCTGCATAATCATTAGCCAATTCTTCAACGATCGGACCAACCATTTTGCATGGACCGCACCAAGCTGCCCAGAAATCAACCAAAACCGGCATTTCAGATTTCAATACTTCCTGTCTGAAATTATCCTCATTTAACATTACTACATTTTCACTTGCCATCTTTATTTTCTCCTTTCAGTTCACACTTGCATTTGCACCAAAAAATGCGAAAACACAAATAAACTCACTACTATATAG
>CAYTOM010000293.1:0-1850 GCA_964439335.1 uncultured Peptococcaceae bacterium
ATTCTTCCATTACCGGGGTCTGAATACCGCCCAAAGCACCGATACCGGGGTTAGTATCACCAACCGAGTGCGGAATAGCAGCGTGGTCAGAGGTAATAAAGATAGCTGTATTACCATCATCTAACTGCTCCATCAATTTACCGACATAGTGGTCATTAACCTCATACATACGGTAAATTAACTCTTGGTAATGTTTATAATCATCATTACTGCCCTCGACAGATTTATGAATGAACCAGTGGTTGAATTCATCTATACCATGCACATGAGTGTAGAATAATTGCCAATCAGGATAGGATTTAAACATCCAATCAGCGGCATCCTCGTGCCATTTGTACAAATTAGCCCAAGATTCCAAAGTAGTTTCCAAGCATTCATGATCGATTAAGTCGAATTTACCAAAAGGCACAAACGGACCTACCTCAGGATACATATCCTCCCAGACATTTGCCGGATAGCAGTAATCTTTATAGCCATTAGCTTTAATCTGATGAGATAAATAAATTTTTACCTTTTTACCCTCAGGATCCATTTCAACGACACGGAAACGATAAACCATCGGCTCTTTTTTGTCATTTAAATTATAAGTATCAAAGATAAAGTCACTCCACTCGCCAACTTTAGCCTGACCCATAACTTTTTCGGTTTTACGGCTTTCGTATAATGTAACAGTGTCATAATGCTCACCATCAGTAGCACTAATTACAAAAAATCTGCGCAACAAGCCATTGTTAACCATAATCGAAGCAGCTTTAGCTTCTTGCGGCAATTCAAAAGCAAATCCGCTCGGCTCTTTTAAAGCTGAAAACATACGGTCAGCGATTGCTGCATCACCCATAGAGTCACCTGTTTGGGCAATTTCCTCATAAGACGGGAATTTTTCCGGTCCGGAGCAAGGCATAATTGTATCAACCGTCGGCAAATTAATCGGGCTGGCTACACGCGCTGCTTTTTCGGCACTATAGCCACTTTCCGAATTTTTCACCATCTCATCAAAAGCATCACCATATACTACACAGTCACCGGCACCTTTTTCTACATAGTGCGGAATTTCTTTTAATGGGAAATCGCCCTCTTCCAAAATGATTTCTTTTTGGAAACCACCCTGGCAGCGTAAAAACGGTACTACACCGGAGCCATCAATAAAGACACAATTATCTTTGGCAGCTCCACGCGGTGGCCAAGCCTCGCAATAATTCAGCATTAAGCATCGCTTGCCCTCTTCGGCAAATTTTTCCCAAATTAACTCAGATTCTACACGCTGAGCATCCCAGTTCATGCCCAAGACATCTAAGCCTTTGCCTAAAGTATGGTTGAAAAAGCAAGTTACACCGTGGGCTTTCGGCCAGTTACCTGTTGCTAAAGATGCCCAGTTCGGTGGGGTAACAGATGGAAATGCACCGATCATCGCCATTTTGTCACCGACTACACCATTTTCGATAGCTTTTTTAATGTTTGGTAAGCGACCTTGGTCAATCATTTTTTTGATTACAAATGGATCGGCTCCATCTAAGCCAATCATCATGACTCTTTTTCCACTCATAGAAAAATCCTCCTCAAAAATAAAAATATTCTTAGACACACAATATTTGTTTCTTATGTGCCTGCCACTAAATAATTAGTAGCGTTTCCATGAATTTATTGTATATCTTCGATAGATATAAGTCGAGTAAGGAATTTTTTCAACCAAAAGATAGTAGCAAATTATTTTTGCTCAGATATTAATTATAATATTGTATTTCTTTCATTTTACTGTTATACTAGTTATACCAATCATATACAAACTTTGCGAAAGGGTGAAATTAATGCGCATAGATCAATTTGAATATTTAGTTGACCTGCAAAAAACA
>CAYTOM010000294.1:0-1830 GCA_964439335.1 uncultured Peptococcaceae bacterium
CTACAGGAGCACCTTCAACCGGTAAATCCAAGGATTTCGGGTCGATACGGGGAAAGATAGCTTCTTTTTTCTCGACTTTAGCTCCGGCAGGGAACAACCCCCATTTTTCGGCATCTGCCCAGACAGCAGTGCTTAAATCCATGCCGATTTGCGCGGACACTTTACCACTTAAAAGCGGCATTGCCGGCGATGCTAAAATAGTCGCGATGCGGATTACTTCTAACAGGTTGTATAAAACTGTGCCTAAACGAGCTTTTTGGCTTTCGTCCTTGGCTAAAACCCAGGGAGCGGTTTCGTCGATATATTTGTTAGCGCGTCCGACTAATTGCCAGATGGTGCTTAAAGCGTCGGAAAAGGCTAATTTATCAAAATAAGCAGCGGCTTTCGGTGCGGTAGCTAAGGCTAAATCTTTTAATTCACGATCGAGCGCGTCTTCCTCTGCCGGTGCAGGGACGATACCACCGAAGTATTTATCGACCATCGCTACCGAGCGACTGACTAAGTTACCAAAATCATTAGCTAAATCGGTATTAATGCGTTTGACTAAGGCTTCCTCGGAGTAAATGCCGTCATTACCGGTGATGATGTCACGCAATAAGAAATAACGAATAGCATCGACACCGTATTTTTCGATTAAAATATCGGGGTCAACGACATTGCCTTTGGATTTGCTCATTTTGCCACCCTCTAAAAGCACCCAGCCATGACCGAATACTTGCTTGGGCAGGGGGATATCAGCTGCCATTAAGATACATGGCCAGATGATACTATGGAAACGAGCGATATCTTTACCGACTAAATGGACATCTGCCGGCCAGAATTTCTGATACAAACTGTCGTCCTCACTGCCATAGCCCAAAGCGGAGATATAGTTGGTCAATGCATCGAACCAGACATAGATGACATGCTTGTCATCGATAGGTACCGGGATACCCCAGTCAAAGGTCGTACGAGAAATGCACAAATCCTCCAAGCCCTGCTTGATAAAATTGATCATTTCGTTGCGGCGGCTGGCAGGCTCGATAAAATCGGGATGCTCCTCTATATATTGCAATAATTGGTCTTGGTATTTGCTCATTTTAAAGAAGTAGCTTTCTTCTTTGACTAATTCGGTTTCCCTGCCGCAGTCCGGGCAGCATTTGCCCTCGGTGAGCTGGCGCTCGGTGAAAAAGGTTTCACATGGGGTGCAATAATATCCCTCATACTCGGATTTGTAGATGTCGCCTTTTTCGTAGACTTTTTTAAAGATGTCTTGGACAACTTTCATATGTCTGGGCTCGGTAGTACGGATAAAATCATCGTTGGAGATGTAGAGCTTTTTCCAGAGCTTTTTAAAATTATCGACGATCGGGTCGACATATTCGATAGGACTGACGCCCATTTCTTGGGCTTTGCGCTGAATTTTTTGCCCATGTTCATCGCTACCGGTCAAAAAATAAGTTTCATAGCCTTGCAAGCGCTTGTAGCGAGTCAGGGTATCTGCCATGACGGTGCAGTAGGCATGACCAATATGTAAATTGGCACTGGGATAATATATGGGTGTGGTAATGTAAAATGTTTTTTTCTCACTCATCATAATAAGCCTCCTTGGAGATAGCCTATAAGCTAGTCTATACTCATCATATTCCTTACAGTATAAACAAATTTGTCCAAAGGTGCAAGTAGTACAGATAAAATTTTTGTGTAATTTTTCAAAAAAGCCGATTTTGCATGAAAGTAAAGTCGAAAAAAGCAGCTAAATAGCTTGGAAAGAAAATTTTACTTGTCTTTATTCTTGGCTTGCACTATAATAATAAATAGTAAAAGGATAATTTTTGTGCTTTTATCCGG
>CAYTOM010000295.1:0-1819 GCA_964439335.1 uncultured Peptococcaceae bacterium
GTGCCGGAGGCGACGGTGCTCATCGGTCATGGCTAGATGAAGGAGCAGGAATTAGAGCAGGTCATGCTTGATTTTATCAATAAAGAGGCTGATGTGCTTTTGTGTACGACGATTATCGAGACGGGATTGGATATTCCTAATGCCAATACGCTGATTATCGATAATGCTGACAAGATGGGCTTGTCGCAATTATATCAATTACGAGGGCGTGTCGGGCGTAGCAATAGAGTAGCGTATGCGTATCTGACTTACAAACAGGACAAATCGCTTAATACGACTGCGGAAAAACGCTTGTCAGCCGTACGAGAATACACCGAGCTGGGTAGCGGAATTAAAATAGCGATGAAGGATTTGGAAATCAGAGGTGCCGGTAATTTATTAGGTGCGGAGCAGCATGGGCAGGTCTGTGCGGTGGGTTTTGATTTGTATTGCAAGATGCTCGATGAAGCTATCCGCGAATTAAAGGGTGAAAAGCACTCCAAGCAGGAGCAAACGGAGATAGATTTGCAAATCAGTGCCTTTATCCCGGAATATTACATTCGCGATGCTCATTTGAAACTGACTTTTTATCAGCGTATCCAAAATGCCGCGACGATTTCGCAATTAGGCATATTGTTTGATGAATTGGTGGATCGTTTTGGCGATGTGCCGAAAGAAACCGAAAATTTGTTGAGCATTGCCGAAATCAGGCTTTTGGCACGGCAGGCAGGAATAGTATCGCTCAAGCAAAAAGCCGGCATCATCACGATGAAGTTTTCTGCCGATACGACGATAGAAATACCGGCATTATATGATTTGGCTAAGCAATACAAGCGCCGCTTGAATTATACCAATGCTGCCGGAGAATTGCTTTTAAAGCTGACTGTAGGCTCGATGGATCAAAAAGATTGTTTAGATTTAGTAAAAAGTGTCGTTTCGACATTGGCATCGCTTGCGTAAAAATCGGATATTTGTTACAATATAATTGCCTTTTTAGCCGAAAAATTTATTTTTCGCAAATCAGGCAATTATCTTTATTTCTAAGGAGAGTTTTAGCATGATAAAAAAATTATGCGCTTTAGTTTTAATAGGTATGCTGAGTACATCATTGTTGGCTTGTGGCAATAGCCAAGATGATGCCGTAACCGCCGGTACTTTTGTCACAATTAATGGAGTAGAGTATAGCAACCGGGATTTCGACGACTTTTTCAATCTGTGTGCATCATTATATCAGTTAGAAAAAAGCGCCGAAAATAAGGAATACTTTATCAATAACGGCTTAAAAGAACGCTTTGTCTTTGAGATGCTCGTCGTGCAGGAAGCCCAAAAGCAGGGTGTTTCGGTGAGCGAAAAAGAGGCTGATAAAGTTTTAGAGGAGATTGCTACGGAGGCTTGTGGCTCGAAAGAAAATTACGAAAAGCAATATTTAGACGAGGATACCACATGGGAGGATATGGTAGAATTTTACCAGATTGCTTTGGATTACGAGGCATTGTTGGATAAAAGATTTTCCGAAAGCGGTATTGATTTAGAGGCGGTTTATCAGGCTAATTTAGATCGATATTATATGCCGGAAACTGTCTCGGCACGACATATTTTAGTCGATACCGAGGAGGAAGCCGTTGAATTGATCAACAAATTAGATGAGGGAGCGGATTTTGCTTCGTTAGCTGAGGAATATTCGACCGATAAAGCCAGTGCGGTGCAGGGCGGTGCTTTGGGATATTTCACTGCCGCTCAAATGGTCAGCGAATTTTCCGAGGCGGCATTTGCTTTAGAGATAGGCAGTTATACCAAAACTCCGGTTCAAAGCTCCTATGGCTATCACATCATCTTAACC
>CAYTOM010000296.1:0-1785 GCA_964439335.1 uncultured Peptococcaceae bacterium
CACATTAAAATCGCGTCCCATCGTCCCGGTCAAGCTGGATAAAACAATATCAAACACCGATTCCTGCTGATAAGTTTTATCAAAAAATGAGCTTGATACCCAGCCGATTTTCTTGCGCATCTCCAAAATATTATCCTTAGTGTATTCCTCGCCGAATACTCTGATTTTACCGGAGGAATAATTCTTATACCCGGCAATAATCGATAAAAGCGTCGTTTTACCACAGCCATTACGCCCAAAGACGACCCATTGCTCACCGGCTTTAACCTGCCAATTAATATTATTCAGCAAAAACTGACTGCCCGATAAGCAGCACAAATTTTCTACCTCAATGATGTATTCGCTATTCATGGGATCACTCCTTTGCCAAAGCCTTCAGCTCGCTATCGGAAATAGTAATGGCATCTCCCAGCATATCCTCATCTACGGCTATATCAATAGCAAAGCCATCTTCCTTTAAAAGACTGGTATTTTTAAAGCCCCACGACAAAATCTCGCAAATCATCGCAATATTCATACGACGCTTTTGTTCTGAATCATCTAAATTAGGATAATGGTCATAGCGCAAAGCATCAATATAATATGATGCTAATTTGTAAACCTCCGGCTCCACACCATACTCGATACGCCCACAATGTTCGCAATAAACCTCAATTTTAGCTTCATCATAAGCAGCATAAGTAATTTTACGCAAAGACAAACTCTGCCCACAATATTTGCACACACAGCGCTCAGCTCTGTTTTTCACCAATAGCAGACGAGAACCCTCCTCATCTTGTTTGCGAAAATTAATATTAGCCGCGCTCAAACTCGGTTGATTGTTAGACATATAAAACACCTCTCTATTTATACTTATGGCAATATTCATAATTTGTATTATAACAATCCTTTAATACTTTGACAAGCTCAAATATTTGAACCAGCCTTTCATTTCAAACGAACACTACCCACTTTTTATTTACCAAAAGAGCACTCTATCACAATTACTGTTGTAGAAAGAAATACTGTTTTAGTGTTCTATATAATCGAACATCTATTTTTAAAAGTCAAAACACTTCTTTGCTTGAAATGCCCATCTTTTTCCTTGTATTATTATTATATCGGTTGTATAATAGCTATATATTTATTATTTATGCCTCATATGGCAAAGGAGTGGATTATTATGTCACACAAATATTTCGGCGAAATTTTAGCCGGCAAACGCGCCCTAATCACCGGAGCTAATCGCGGATTGGGATTATTGATGGCTCGTCGCTTTCTCGAATGTGGTGCCAAAGTAGCAATTTTCTGCGCTCCCCACGAAGAAATCGAGCCTGCGGTCGCAGATTTAAGAGCTATCGATCCCTCATTTGAAGTCTTGGGCTTTAAACCCAGCCTCACAGACGAAGTCGCTTTGCGCGAAATCATGAAAGAAATCGAAGAAAAATGGGGTGGATTGGACATCTTGGTCAACAATGCCGGTATCTTTCCCTCTAAAAAATTTGAAGAATATCCGCAAGAACTTTTCAGAACAGTCTTTGATGTCAATGTCAACGGTATGTTTGTCACTTCCCAAGTAGCTGTCGAATTACTAAAGAAAAACCCTAACGGTGGCGTTATTTTAAACACCAGCTCTATGGCAGGTGTCGCCGGTGCAATGGCTAATATCGGCTATACCGCCTCAAAATTTGCTGTCCAAGGCTTGACTTTAGGTATGGCACGCGAATTAGGTAAATACAATATCCGCGTCAATGCCGTAGCTCCTGCCGGCATGGAAAAAACCGATGTCAACGGCGACATTATCCC
>CAYTOM010000297.1:0-1760 GCA_964439335.1 uncultured Peptococcaceae bacterium
TAAAAATGGCAGAGGCAAAGCTGTTTATCCGCGATGGAGAAAAGCCGCTAATGCTGTTAGATGATGTGTTAAGCGAGCTGGATGATTTGCGCCGCAGCTATTTATTGACAGAGATTCAAAACGAGCAAATGCAGACTATCATCACCGCTGCTAATATGGAATTTAAAGCAGGAAATTTGCCATATAATCAGGCTTTTGAAGTAAAAAAGGGAAAAATCATTAAAATTTAAAAAATACCGCTTAAAACGCAAAAAAATTAAGCTAAACGCTTTACTTTTACGGTATTTTTTGCTATAATATTAATGATAAATTTTTAGGCTGTGCAAGTCAAAAATTGCCGGCCTTTTTGTGTTTTTAAAAGAAAGGAGTATGAGCTTTGGCTGAAAATAATAATTATAATGCGGAACAAATTCAGGTTTTAGAAGGCTTAGAAGCAGTCAGACGCCGTCCCGGTATGTATATCGGCTCGACCGGACCTAATGGTCTGCATCATTTAGTTTATGAAATAGTTGATAATAGTATCGACGAAGCTATGGCAGGCTTTGGCAGTGAAATTAATGTCATTATCCATGAGGATAATTCTATCACTGTAATTGACCATGGTCGTGGTATTCCGGTCGATATTCACCCGAAAATGGGTATTCCGACGGTCGAGGTAGTCTTGACTGTGCTACACGCCGGTGGTAAATTCGGCGGTGGTGGCTACAAAGTATCCGGTGGTTTACATGGTGTAGGTATGAGCGTAGTTAATGCTTTATCTACTTATTTAGAGGTAGAAATCCATCGTGACGGTAAAATTTATCGTCAGCGCTATGAGCAGGGCAAGGCTGTATCTAAATTAGAGGAATGTGGCAAGGTTAAAGGCACCGGTACGATTATTCATTTTTCACCGGATCCGGAAATCTTTAAAGAGGGTATAGTTTACGATTTTAATATTTTAAAGAAACGCTTGCGTGAGCTATCGTTTTTAAATAAAGAATTATTGATTACTTTAGAGGATAAGCGTGAGGAAGCTAAAAAAGAGGAATATTACCATAAAGGCGGTATTATCGACTTTGTTAGCTTTATCAATGAAAATAAAACGCCGATTAATCCCAAGGTCATATTTTTTGCCAAAGAAAAAGATGCTATCCAAGTGGAAATTGCTATGCAATACACCGATAGCTACCAAGAAAGCATTTTTTCCTATGCAAATGATATTCATACCCACGAGGGCGGTACTCATGAGCTGGGCTTTAAAAATGCTTTGACGCGTGTGATCAATGATTATGGCAGAAAAAATAATATTATTAAAGAAAAAGAGCAAAATTTGACCGGTGATGATATTCGCGAGGGTTTAACTGCGATTATTTCGGTCAAAATTCCTGAGCCACAGTTTGAGGGACAAACTAAAACCAAGCTGGGTAATATGGAAGTGCGTGGTATTGTCGATAGTATTACCGGCGAAAGTTTGTCGACCTTTTTAGAGGAAAATCCCTCTGTTGCGAAAAAAATTATCGAAAAAGCTACCAGTGCTGCCAGAGCACGCGAAGCAGCCAGAAAAGCTCGCGAATTAACTCGCCGTAAAAGTGCGTTGGAAACTACCTCGCTTCCCGGTAAATTGGCAGACTGCTCGATCAAAGACCCGCAATTTTGCGAGTTATATTTAGTCGAGGGTGATAGTGCAGGCGGCTCGGCTAAGCAGGGTCGTGACCGTAGATTTCAAGCTATTTTACCGCTGAGTGGTAAAATTTTAAATGTCGAAAAGGCTCGCTTGGATA
>CAYTOM010000298.1:0-1756 GCA_964439335.1 uncultured Peptococcaceae bacterium
CCAATCCTGCCCTTGAGCAGATGATAATTTTTGTGCCAGATCAGCAAGTTTTAAATCACCTAAGACTGTCCCCGGAGAAAACAATAGCTCGCACAACTGCTCAGTCGTAAAATTATCCACCAAAAAGTTCTGCGTGCTTTGGCAAAGATCCGCCGAAAATTCCTCCTCATAGCCTAAAAAGTCGTGAACAATTTTGCTCAGCATCCCTATCATAGTATCCTGACCTTGCAAAGTCTCGGCGATAGATTGATCCAGCATATCCATCAGTACAGTCTTATTTTGCGAAATCCATGCTACCAAAAGCCCACTCACCTGTGGCCATTGCTTCTCTAAAAAGCCCAGTAGCATATTTCTAATAGGTGGCATTGAGGCTATCTCATGTGCAGAAAGTGAGCTTTCCTTTAATCTGTGCCACAATCCAGCTAGCAGAGGCTCAATTACTGCCGATACATTCGGTGATGAGAGCCATTTTTTGATGCTTTCGGCATCATTAGGCGCAAATCCCAAATATTCCGCCGGTGAGTGTGCCCCCAGCTCACTCCAAATATCCCGGCACGCACTATCTATCTCTAATTTAGCCAGACAATCGCTAATAATCTGTGGCGAATCGGTGCGGATATTTTGGATAAAGTCAGCAACTAAGCGAACTAATTCCCTTTGCAAATCCGGCACAGCGTCCCTATCCAAAACCACGATATCCTCACTAAAACTCAGGCAATCCTCCTGCGCTATCTCTGCCAAATATCCCTTGCCTGCTATCAGCAAGCTATCCCCTATTTTAGGCGAGATAAAATGCTTAATTTCCTCCGCCAATGCCTCTTTAAACTCTTCCTCAGCACATAATTGCCCAATAAATTGCCCTGCCTGATCTTGCAAATGACCCTCAGTTAAATCGTTCAAAGTCACAGCACGCAAATTTTGTGGCAAAATATCTGTCAAAAAAGATTCTATCGCCTGAGCTATCTCCTGCTCGACGCTTTCACGATAAATGATTTTTTCTAAATCATCAGCAGTAATTATTTTATTTTCCAGCAAAGCCGCGATTTCCCCGGTAAATTGCGCTCTGTTTTTTTCGATAATACCATTAGGCTTAAATAAAGTTTTGATAGCGACATCATTAGTTATATATCCGGTCAGCGCTCCAAAAAAAGCCTCGGTAAGTAAATTTACAATCATTGCCATGCCCCCAAAAATAATGAAAAAAGCCTTGACCTTTCGGTTCATTTGTTATATTATATCATAAGAAAGCAAAAGAGTAAATCTTTTAGCTTAATAATTTGGGGATGTACTGGCTTCGACGGGGGATGCGGTGGCTGTAGAAGCGAGTCGAGAAAGCGCCAAGCTCGTAAAATGACGCACCTAAATTTAAATGCTAACAATAATAGATTAGCTGTCGCTGCCTAAGCAGTGACCTTCCTGCCCATGTTGCCTGCGTCGTGGGGTCAGGGAGTCGACCAGCAGGATACCTAAAGGAGGAGTGAAAGATAGTCTTTTGGGGAAATTCATCTTTCCGGCTTTGAATGAGCCTGTTTGTGGGCGCAGGATAGGCGAGATCTAAAGCACAAACTACACTCGTAGAAACTATGGTGGTCGCTCTTGCGGACAGGGGTTCGACTCCCCTCATCTCCATAAAAACTCTGGCACCTTTTAGGTGGCAGAGTTTTTTTATTTTGGGAGTCGAACGGAAGTGTGCCGCCGAGCGCGTAGCGAGGATAAAGGCACACGCACCCGGCGTGATAGTTTCCCTAGCCATACT
>CAYTOM010000299.1:0-1755 GCA_964439335.1 uncultured Peptococcaceae bacterium
ACTCGCCATTAATCCACACTTTTTTCAGCATAGCTTGTTCATTCGACAAAATTAGCGGATTTCTACCACTTTGCCCTTGCTCTTCATGCGCAAATCATACCACAAAGACGGAGCTACCATGATAGAGGAATAAGTACCGGCAGTAATACCGATAATCATCGCTAATACAAACATTCTGGTTGTTTGTCCGCCAAAGATAAACAACGCTACCAACAAAATCAAGGTACTGACAGAGGTATTGATAGTTCTGGTCAAGCTCTGCTTATTACTCAAATTAACGACCTCAGCCAACTGATCCTTTTTAACTCTGACGGTGTTTTCTCTGATACGGTCAAAAATAACGATAGTATTATTAACCGAATAACCAAAGATTGTCAGTACAGCGGCGATAAAGTAGCTCTCTACCTCCAGCTGGAAGATGGAGAAAATAGCCAATGTTACCAACACATCGTGGAACAAAGCCGCAATCGCCGAAATAGCAAAACGCCATTCATAACGCCAAGTAATATAGGCAATCATTAATAACACAGCCACAAGTAAGGCAACCAAACCGTTTTTCAACAATTCTGCGCCGACAGATGCACCAACAGATTCAGCACGCAATAAGGTACAGCCACCTAAAGCGCTATCCAAATCAGCCACAAATTTTTCCTGAGTGTTTTGATCCATAAACAAAGTTTTAATCTGATACGAACCATCATCTAATTCTTGGATACGATTAGTACCGATATCTAAATCATTGATCGCCTCTCTCACCTGAGAGATTTCGACCTGCTCAGTGAAAGAAATCTGATACAAGTTACCCCCGGCAAAGTCAATACCCAAGTTTAGCCCCTGGATAAATACCGAGAGGAGTCCGGCAATAATAATTACCGAAGAAATAATATAACAAATCTTGCGTTTTCCTACGAAATCCATAGCCGGCACCTCCTTACGCTCCAAATAATTTTGTATTTTTAATAATATTTGCCGCTACTAAATTTTTCAAGATAAACTTAGTAAATGTAATAGCAGTAAACATACTTGCCAAAATACCGATAGCCAAAGTAATTGCAAAACCACGAATCGAGCTGGTACCTAAAGCAATCAAGACTACAGCAGCAATCAAAGTGGTGACATTGGAGTCCAAGATAGTCGCAAAGGCTTTCTTGAATCCACTCTCAACTGCGACACGCAAAGTCTTGCCGGCACGCAATTCCTCTTTGATACGCTCGTAAATAATGATATTCGCATCGACACCCATACCGATAGATAACAAGAAACCGGCAATCGATGACAGCGTAATCGTCATTTTTAATCCTACCATACAGCCTGCTAAAATAACGATGTAGAAAGTCAACGCTACTAAAGCAATAGCACCCGGCAAGCGATACAATAACAACATAAACAATGCTAAAACTACCAAGCCGATAATTGCTGCGGTGACACTCTTGGAAATAGCATCGCTACCTAATTGCGCACCGACAGTTCTTTTTTCGATGATCTGCAAATCAACCGGTAACGCACCGGAATTGAGCAAAGTAGCCATATTGTCTACTTCTTCCATAGTAGTATAGCTACCGCTGATTTGTGCCTCACCACCGGTAATAGGCACCTTAACATTGGGTAAAGAAATGATTTGATTGTCTAAAACAATTGCAATCGCTCTTTTGCTGTCACCGGAAGCATACAAATTGCATAATTCGGTGGTAGCTTTGCTAAATGCCTGAGCACCGGCAGCATCAAATTCCAATCCTACACCGTATCTTTCAGTAG
>CAYTOM010000300.1:0-1739 GCA_964439335.1 uncultured Peptococcaceae bacterium
GGGTGCTCATCCAACAGTTACTCCACCAATGTGGACAACTTTAGCTACCGGTGCTTTTCCGAATACTCATGGCATCACCTGCTTTAGCCGCCAAGGCTCATCTATCAGCAAGGTAGCCTATAATTTCGATTCCAAGTTATGCAAAGCAGAACAATTATGGAATGTAACCGCCGAAAGCGGCAAAAAAACATTAGTTTGGCATTGGCCCGGCTCCTCTTGGCCGCCAAGCAGCGACAGTGAAAATCTCTATGTAGTCGATGGCACTCAACCATCCAGTGTCAACTGCTCTGCCAATATCGACAGCGAATTTTTATTTATTGCCAATGTCAAGACCGATGCCGTAGTTTACAAGCCTCGCGCTGCTTCTGATAGTAATATCCCCTGCGTCGTCAATGATGTACCTACTACCGATTTACAGCTTTCCGGCAGAGATTACCTCAACGAAAGAGAAACTATTATCTTGAAGCCTGAAGACGGCGAATCTGTAGTTTCTATCTTGCCGGCTGATGTCGTTATGTCTCCAATCAAAGATGCCCAAGGCTGGGCAAATGCTCCGGCTGATGCCAAAGAATTTACTTTGCTTTTATCTCAGGGCTTAATTCGCCGGACGGGACTTATCCTCAAAAATGAAGACGGCATCTATGACCGTGTCGCTCTTTATAAAAGTAAAAAATCCCTCGAGCCTATCTGCATTTTAGAGCCTAATGTTTTCACTACCTATATTTACGATGATGCAATCGTCGATGATAAATCCTATGAAACATTTCGCAATATGCGCATCTTAGAATTAGCAGAAAATGGCGAGCATTTGAAAATGTGGGTTTCCGCCGCTGTTCAATTGGATTATGATGAATTATTCCATCCTAAATCCTTATATCAGACAGTTGTTAAAAACGCCGGTTATCCTATGCCATTTTCCTTTATGGGTGGTTCTGACAAAGTGCTTATCAACGACTGCACCGGTGCTAACTGGGAAGCAAGCGCTAATTGGACTGCTGATTCTCTATTATATCTCATGCGCCACGAAGGCTTTGAGATAGTATTCTCCCATTTTCATAATGTTGATTTGCAAGGTCACATGATCGTGAAATATTTAAAAGGCGGCAAAAATCTCCCCGGTCAAAAGCTCTCTGAAGCAGAATATAACGATTTATTTGAAGAAGTCTACCTGCAAACAGACCGCTATGTCGGACGCTATTTGCCACTTTTAGACGAAGGCTGGACTATTCTCATGCTTTCCGACCATGGTCAAGTTTGCCCCGAATATGAGCATCACGAATTAGGTGATCCTAACGGTGTCAATGTCCGTGTTTTGCAGCGTCTAGGCTATACTGCTATCAAAACCGACGAAAACGGTGAAGAAATCTATGAAATAGACTGGGAGCACACTAAAGCCGTCGCTACTCGTGCTAACCACATCTATCTCAATATCAAAGGTCGCGATCCACATGGCATTATCGACCCTGCTGACCAATACCAAGTCGAAGAAGAGCTCATGACCGCAATGTATGGCTATCGTGACCCCCACACCAACATGCGCGTCTTTGCTTTAGCCCTGCGCAACCGTGACGCAATTCAATTAGGTATGGGTGGTCCGGAATGCGGCGACATCATCTACATGACCGCTGAAGGCTACAATATGGACCATGGAGATTGCCTCTCCAGCTGCTATGGCTATGATGATACCTCTGTTGCTCCTATCTTTGTTGCCGCAGGTCCCGGCATTAAACCAGGTGTCA
>CAYTOM010000301.1:0-1728 GCA_964439335.1 uncultured Peptococcaceae bacterium
TGGATTCCGCAAAGGCCATGCACCGCGTAAAATTATTGAAAAAGTTTACGGCAAAGAAGTATTTTTCCCGGATGCTGTTGAATTTGCTATTCCCCAGGCTTATTATGAAGCAGTTATGGAATTAAAAGATGAAATTTCGATTATTGCTCCGCCGGAATATGATGTAGTGCAGTTAGAGGCAGGCAAGCCTTTCATTTTTAAAGCTATCGTTGATACCAAGCAGGAGATTGCTTTGGGTGAGTATAAAGGCATCGCTTTGGAAAAAATCGAAGATGAGCTGACCGATGAGGAATTGAACAGCTATTTGGACGAGATTCGCGGCAAACATGCTGAGTTAGATGTAGTAACTGATCCAGAGGCTACTGTTGAAAATGGCGACCGTGTATTGATGGATTTCTGCGGTAAGAAAGACGGTGTAGCTTTTGAGGGTGGCACCGCACAAAATTACACTTTGGATATCGGTTCCAATAGCTTTATTCCCGGCTTTGAGATTCAGATGATTGGTATGAAAGTCGGCGAGGAGAGAGCATTGAACTTGAACTTCCCGGAAAATTATCATGAGGCGTCTTTGGCTGGTCAGCCGGTTGTATTTGAAGTTAAGGTGCATGAGATCAAACGCAAAACTTTGGCTCCGCTTGATGATGAGTTTGCTAAAGATGTCAGCGAGTTTGATACTTTGGAAGAATATAAAGCCAGCATCGTTGCTGATTTGAGCAAACAAAAGAAAGAGGCTGTCCAGAATAAGTATAAAGCTCAGATCGCTAACAAAGTTACCGAAGAGAGCGATGTCGTAGCTCCGGAGTCTTTGGTTAAAAAAGAGGCTGAGAACTTTATGAACGAATTGCGTTATAATTTCTCGCGTCAGGGCTTTACTTTGGAGCAGTATGTAGAGTTGACTAATGCTAATATGGAAGATATCGAAAATGATGCTAAAGTCCGCGCTGAGAGCTTTGTTAAACAGCGTTTGGTTATGGAAGCTATTGCTGAAAAAGAGGGCATCGAGGTTGCTGATGATGAGTTAGATGGCGAGTTTAATCGTTTGGCTGAAATCTACAAACAGCCTGTTGAGAATGTTAAACAGATGTTTACGATGCAGGGTCAGACTCAAGCAATCAAAACCAATGTTTTATTAGATAAAACTATGGATATGCTTTTAGAAAACGCTCAAATTGGTTAAGCTATTTGGGCAAGTATTAAAAGCAAAAAGGAGGTAAAATGATGAGTTACTTGGTACCAATGGTAGTTGAGCAGACCAATCGCGGCGAGAGATCGTATGATATTTATTCTCGTTTGTTAAAGGATAGAATTATCTTTTTAGGCGATGAGGTTGATAATAATACGGCTAATTTGATTATTGCTCAGCTTCTGTTTTTGGAAGCTGAGGATCCTGACAAGGATATTTCATTTTACATCAATAGTCCGGGTGGTTCGGTCACAGCAGGTCTGGCGATTTATGATACAATGAATTATATCAAGCCGGATGTGTCGACTATTTGTGTCGGTATGGCAGCCAGCATGGGAGCATTTTTGTTGGCAGCAGGGGCAAAGGGTAAACGCTTTGCTTTGCCTAATAGCGAGATCATGATTCACCAGCCGTTGGGTGGTGTCCAGGGTCAGGCTACGGATATTGCTATTCATGCGAAACGCATTGTCGAGATTAAAGAGCAGCTCAATAAAATTTTAGCAGAGAGAACCGGTCAGAGCTTAAAGAAAATTTCTCAGGATACA
>CAYTOM010000302.1:0-1728 GCA_964439335.1 uncultured Peptococcaceae bacterium
CAAAGCCGCAGTAGAAATGCCTACCGCTATCCACAGCGCACTCCACGCTAAATGACGAATACCGGCACGCTCATGCTTTTCCTCATAAGCCACCAATCCGCGCTCATTTAAGTAAAACTTTCTATTTTCGTCCTGTCCCAGTAGGGGCTCACCTATCGTAATCATCTCATCTATCCTGCGCAATAACTGCTCCAGTTCTGCTTCATTTAGATGAAATTTCTCCATCAATTGCACCGCTGTCGGCTCTTTTTTATAAATATATTTCGCTATTTTATATTCTGCCTTGGTTAAATAAATTCTGTCATGCACCATTTTGCTTTTCACCCTTTAACACTGGTTTTAAACTGATTATAGCAAATTTGCGCGCCTCCGACAAGTAAAATAATTTTGCTGTTATACCTCACATACCTGGCAAAAAGTCTCTTTGACAGTTTGCTGCAAAACCTTGATAAACACTCTATCTAATGCCGACGGCTTATATTTGATACTTTCGACATAGCCTACCTGAGTTTTCGTATTATAATTGGAAATAGGCAAAGCACGCACCAGATTATATTTCAGATACACATCGTCTTTAGTCATGACTTTGTGATAAAATGCCACATAATTATCCTCGCTGATAATTTTTTTGATAGACTCCATCTCATCAGTACGCAGGACTATATTGGGCACCATATCCTTAAAAGTCGTCGATACACCGCCATTATCCTTGATAAATTCATCACGATAAGCGATATACGGCTGAGCTATCGCCTCCTCAATCGTGATAGACTCTGCCTCCCAGTACGGCGATTTTGGTCCTACATACAGCACATACTCGTCCTCAAAAAGCGGTGTATAAACAATTTCCGGCGAACTAAGCTCGGTAGAATTAAAAATTATCCCTAAAGCCGCTGTACCTGATAAGACACTATGATAAACTTCATCGCTTTCCATGCAGGCTATTTTGACTGACAGTGAGGGATGCTTATCTCGCAATTCTTTCATCGCAATCGGGATAATTTTGTCGCACATACAGGGAATAGTCGCTAAATTCATTAACCCATGAGCATTATGACTATAGGCAATATTGTTAATCTCATTGATATTGTCCAAAATAATGTTAATTTTCTCTAAAATTTCCTCGCCGACTACCGTCGGAGTTACACCTTTAGTAGTACGATTTAAGAGCTTGATATCCAGCTCCTTTTCCAGCTTGCTGATAGCTCCGGAAAAAGCCGGCTGAGAAATATAGCTTTTCTCCGCCGCAATAGATATAGAGTGATACTTTACTGCCTGCGCAAAAAATTGCAGCTGCTCCAGCTTCATAGTTTATCTCTCCTTGTCAAATGTATAATTTCTAAAAATAATATATATTATTATAACAATATCCTGAACATTTGTAAAGCAAGATTCTTTTTTACTATGCACAAAAAACCTTTCTCAAATCCGAGAAAGGTTTGCTATATTTTTCAAATACTTTCTTCTTTTCCCTCGTTCAGCTTGTAGGCTGCCATAATCGAACCGAAAAGAATCATGATTGCGCACAAAATGCTTTTGACACTCGGTACCGTCCCCAACAAAATAAAGCTGAAAACAATTGCCCATGCGGAATAAGTAATATTTAACGCCATTGCTTTCGACGGTAAAATCAACTTGATTGCTTTATAGTAGCACGCATAGGAGCATGTCCCAGCCAAAGCTGTTACGGCAATTACTGCGGCAGCCGTGGTCGGCACTACACTGATG
>CAYTOM010000303.1:0-1724 GCA_964439335.1 uncultured Peptococcaceae bacterium
TATTGAGCCAATTACGCTATCCATGGCAAAAAAGCATCGCTGAAAATGATTATTTGGAAATTGTCAAACGCTTGGGCTTAAAATAAGAGGGTGAGTTTGTGGGCAAGGTGCATAAAACTAATGCGGCACGAATTTTAGATAGCTGTGGCATAAATTATGAATTATTGAGCTATGATGTAGATGAAAATGATTTGGGTGCGGAAAATGTCGCGAAAAAATGCGGCATTCCTCTGGAGCAAGCGGTGAAAACGCTGGTATTAGAGGGGGACAAAAACGGCATTTTGGTAGCGTGTGTGCCGGGCAGTGCCGAGATAGATTTAAAAAAGTTAGCTAAATTGAGTGGCAATAAAAAGGTCGAAATGGTACCGCAAAAAAATATTTTAGCCCTGACCGGTTATATTCGTGGTGGGGTGTCACCATTAGGTATGAAAAAGAGCTATCCTACATATATAGAGGAAATAGTGTTTTTGTATGATGATATCATTTGCTCCGCCGGGCAGAGGGGATTGCAGCTCCATCTAAATCCCGAGGATTTGAAAACTGCTATCGGTGAGTGCGTAGTAGGCGATATCAGCGAAGAAAAATAGCCTGTTTTAGGGGGCGAAGGTATGCCGGAATTAATTGATTGGCAATGGGAAATAGAAATGCTCTTGCGTTTGGTATTGGCGGTGATTTTGAGCGGTATCATCGGTATGGAGCGTGAGGCACTCAATAAATCAGCCGGATTTAGGACGCATATTTTAGTCGGTATCGGAGCGTGCTTGATGATGATTATTTCATTGTCTATGCCCTTTATCCGAATGCCGGGAAATTTTGCGGTGATGAATTGTGATCCGGCGCGTATAGCAGCGCAGGTGGTGAGTGGTATCGGCTTTTTAGGTGCCGGAGCCATCATGAGTAGCGGTGGCAAGGTGCGCGGATTGACGACGGCGGCTTCCTTGTGGGCAGTAGCCGGAATAGGCTTGTGTGTCGGCGCGGGATTATATATCACCTCGCTGGGAGCGGCGATTTTAACCTTTGCGACTTTGAGCCTATTTGCCAGGGTGGAGGATCGTATCCAAAAAAACAGAATTATTCGCTTAGAGGTTTACATGGTCGATGAGCCTTGCGCGGTAGGCAAGGTTTTTGAGGCGTTTTCAGCCTTAGATGTCCAGGTCAAAGATACGACATTGGTCGAGGAAAACAAAATCGGGCATGATTTGATTAAGCTGGATTTACTTTTAAAGATGCCGTACAATATCGATGGTGAGCGAATTAAGCAAGAGTTAGAAAAAATAGCGGAAGTATATGATGTAGCTTATACGCAATGAGGTGTGAAATGAAAAAATATACGATAGATGAGCTGAATTTTCAAGCGGAAAACGAGCCCCAAACACTGGTAGAAAATGCGGAGAAATCATATGCTGCCTCTTTAGCACAATTAGCGAGTGAAATATGCGCTAATAGTGAAACCAAACCGGTAGTTTTAATTTCCGGAGCATCGGGGGCAAGTAAAACCACGACTGCGCTACGGTTAGCACAAAATATTGAAAAGCTGGGGCATCGGGCGCATACTTTGTCAATGGATGATTATTTTTTGAGCAAAACCGAATGTCAAGCGGTGTTTTCCGGTACAGAGATCGACTACGAGTCGCCGCTTTGTGTCGATAAAGCGCTTTTTAGTGAGCATGTGCAAAAAATAGCTAAGCATGAGGCGATTGAGATTCCCCAGTTTGACTTTCCTA
>CAYTOM010000304.1:0-1684 GCA_964439335.1 uncultured Peptococcaceae bacterium
CTGCGGCTTAAAACCCGGTAGTACTTCACTGTATAGTTTTGAGAGAAATCTCAAAAGATAAAATAAATAAGTAAACGAGGAGAAATGAGCGATAGAAAGCGCATTTATCTAAGTTTAATGGCACAGAGAAACGGAATTAGTGCAAGGAAGCTGAAGATGAGGGAAAGCGAATAGACCTAAAGGTCATGAGCTGAGCGAATTGAGAGCTGACGCCGCAATAAACCGTTTATCCAAGCCAGAATCCCGGTGATTATAGCGAAGGAGTCACACCTGTTCCCATCTCGAACACAGTAGTTAAGCCCTTCAGCGCCGATGGTACTTAGTATTCTTTTCTTGGGAGAGTAGGTCGTTGCCGGGATTGTGTTTAAGCCCTTGTCTTTTGGACAAGGGCTTTTTCGTGTGCGTTTCTTAATAGCGATGGGAATATTTCATCCGGAGTATGATACTTAGCCTATCGGTGAATAGTTGCTGCGGAGAATGCATTATCCCGAGCAATTTCTTGATATGATAGAGAAAAACATATCGAGAGGTGAGCGTATGATATATGGATATATGCGTGTGTCGACAATGGAGCAAAATGAGGATAGGCAATATATCGTGCTAAGAGAGGTCGGTATTGCAAATAAAAATATGTATATCGACAAAATGTCAGGTAGCAATTTTGCGCGCCCCCAATATCGCAAATTGCTAAAACGGCTAAATAATGGTGATGTACTTTATATCACGAGTATTGATAGGCTTGGGCGCAATTATACGGAAATTCAGGAGGAATGGCGCAAACTGACCAAGGAGCGAGGCGTAGATATAGTGGTGATAGATATGCCATTATTAGATACGCGAAAAAACAAGGACTTGCTCGGTACTTTTATCGCTGATGTGGTGCTACAGGTGCTATCATTTGTAGCGGAAAATGAGCGCGATAATATCCGCAAGCGCCAGGCAGAGGGCATCGCTGCGGCGCATAGGCGTGGCGTGCAGTTTGGCAGACCACGGCGCGAAGTGCCGTCTAATTTCATGGAAATGTATCATGCTTGGCGCGCGAAAGAGCTGACTTTAAACGAAGCGGCTAATGCTTGCGGTCTGCCCAAGGGGACTTTTTATGCTTGGGCGAGAAAAATGGAAGATACGGACGGTAAATGACAAAAAAGAGTTTGTAAAGGTGTACTTTTGCAAACTCTTTTAAAATTTTATAATCTGTGTATATTTTACTCCAAAAGCTCCCATATTGCAACTATTTTATCAAATTTTTGCATAAAATTGCAATGTTTTCTCAGTTTGCAAAAGTACACTTTTTCAAATAGGAGGTGAATAAATTACGATAGTACCGGAGCAAACCTAAAAAAGAAAGGGTGTTTTTTGATGACAGGTTCAGGAGTTCTTTTTACATTAGTAGTAATAGTAGCATTTGTAGCGATTATTATAACGACTTTTGAAATGAATAAAATTGCCAATAATAAAGGCTATGAAGGCTATAAATACTTTTGTTTGTGCTTTTTTGCAGGTATCTTTGGCTATTTGGTAGTGTTAGCATTACCGGATAAAAAATTGCAGGCGGCTGTAGATAGTGCAAATGGTCAAAACACTAATTACACCGCTAATAATGAGCAATTACCGACGCTAGCGGACGAACTGAAAAAATATAAAGAGTTGAAACACGTATCAGAAAGAAGCTTGAAGGGGGTGC
>CAYTOM010000305.1:0-1664 GCA_964439335.1 uncultured Peptococcaceae bacterium
CAATACGAAAAAAGCCTATCGATCGCAATCGATAGGCTTTATTTCATTTTTGAAAAAACTATGCTCTGGTAACTTTGCCGGAACGCAAGCAACGAGTGCAAACATTCAAACGGGTAGGAGTACCGTTGACGATAACTTTAACCTTTTGGATGTTCGGCAGGTATCTTTTTTTGGTTCTGATATGAGAATGGCTGACCTGCATCTCAGTTACGCCGCCTTTGCCGCAAATATCACATACTCTAGACATGATCTATGACCTCCTTTAAACGCTGATACAATATCCATAGAATTACTTATCTATTCTAACAGAAACCCAAGCGGAATGCAAGGAAAATTTGCAAAAAAATAGAGCTAAAAGGGTTGTTTTTTGGGGTTTTAGAATAAAAAAAAACATTTGAAGTTATAAAGGAAAGCGAGAGTTTTAAAAATGAAAACTAACGGAAAAACGAAGGCGTTTATTTTTTGGACAAATTAAAGAGTGTGGGGTAAAATGTGTAGGAAACGAACAAGCAAAAGCAATAAGTATATACCATATAAACAAATAGCATATACTTAAAGAACGCAAAATTGGGGATATTTCGGGATAAAACTATCAAAATCAAGCTAAATGCTGCTATTAAAATTATATATGCGCAATAAAGATAAACATAGTTTACAAATTGACATAAATAGTATATAATATAAACAAATATTGAAAAAAGCTCATGAGTGGGAGCTACAACAAAGGAGGACGATTCATGAACAAAAAGTATGTTAAAACGCTGGTGGTGCTTACCATTGCCGCCCTATTGCTTTTCGCAGTGACGACAGTAGCATTTGCAGCCGGTGATGAGCAGACAGCATCTAATGCTCCGGCAATTGTCACTTTAGTGATTTTAGGTATAGCAGCTGTGCTATTTATCACCGAGTTGATTCCTTTAGCGGTGACATCGATGTGTATCCCGATTGCCCTGACGGCTACCGGTGTTATTAGTGCCGACGCAGCATTTAGCGGCTTGTCTAATAGTAATGTTATATTATTTGCCGGTATGTTTGTCGTTGGTGGTGCTTTGTTTGAGACCGGTGTGGCAAAATTGATTGGCGATTTTGTGGTTAAAATAGCTCATGGCAGTGAAACTATCATGATGCTGGGCGTGATGATTTTCACCGGTACTTTATCCTCTGTTTTAAGTAATACCGGTACCGTAGCGGTTATGCTGCCTGTATGTATTGGTATTGCCGATGCCGGCGGTTTTGCTCGTGGGCGTTTATTGTTGCCGTTAGCAATGATGGCTAGTTTAGGCGGTATGATTTCTTTGGTTGGTACTCCGCCGAATAATACTGTAACGATGGTTTTGGCTGATGCAGGCTATCGCCCGTTTGGTTTCTTTGAATTTGCGTGGATCGGTGTACCGCTTTCTATCGCAGGTATTGTTTATTTGATGACTATCGGCAAAAAACTTTTGCCGAAAACTACCGGCAAGGTAGATGACAGTCATGTGCATAATGTAGAATTGGCTCATAAAAAACAGCCTAAAAGCAAACAAGTTATTTCTACTGCTATTTTGTTAGCCTGTGTAGTTATCATGGCAACTGAAATTGCTCCGCTTCATATCGCAGCGGTAGCAGGTGCGAGGTTAGCTGTTATTACCGGCTGCATCAGTGAAAAAGAGGCGTATAATTCG
>CAYTOM010000306.1:0-1625 GCA_964439335.1 uncultured Peptococcaceae bacterium
CCGTACCGATAGCGGCACCTCTGATACCTAAAAAGCCTATTGGCGTCAAAGCATAGGTCAAGGCAATTTTTATCAACGCTCCGATAATCAAGCTAGCCATCGGCACATAGACCTTGCCCAAGCCCTGCAAGCAGCCGGAGCTGGTTTGATAAATGCCTACTGCTGCTACTGTAAATGCTACCCAGGATAAGGCTACTCCGGCTTCGGCTTTATCATACAAAAGCTCGCAAATCGGTGTGCCCAAGACACACAGTCCCACTGCCGCCGGAAAGACGATGATTACTGCCAAAAGCATCGCAGTACGAAAATCATTTTGCACCTTGGCATTATCATTACCGGCGATTGCTTCAGCTACTGCCGGCACCAACGATGCCGATAGAGCTGTCGTAATGATAAATGGCAAATTTATCACCGGATTGGCATAGCTGGAGATATAGCCCACTTGAATCAACGCCTGTGCCTGGCTCATGCCACCTGCCATCAAGCGTGGGATAACCATAAAAGAATCAATCAGCTGCATAATCGGCAACACCAAAGCACCGATGGAAATCGGTATTGCCAAAACTACGACATTTTTCATGATTTGTGCATTGCTCAAATCCAGCCGGCTTTCGCCTTTGCTCCAGGGGTGCTTGCGCTGAAACCAAATAAAAATGCTCAACAATACCACAAAGGACACTGCTCCACCGGCTGCCGCTCCCAATGAAGCTCCGGCAGCGATATACTCGACGCCAAAATCCAGCATCAGATAAAGCATAACAAAAATTGTCCCAACACGAGCAAATTGCTCTACTACCTGCGATACAGCCGTCGGAATCATTTGCTGCAAGCCTTGGAAATAGCCACGCATGACACTCATCAGGCAGGTAAAGAGCATTGCCGGAGCAATAGCTCGGAGGCTCAATGCCGCTCTGGGCTCATGTAGCCAGTTTATAGCAATCCAATCGCTGGCAGTATATAAAACCACCGCTGCCGTTACCCCTATGGCTACCAAGACAGACAACGCTACAAAAAATATGCGTCTGCTAGCCGCGCTATCGCCGCGTTTTTCTTGCTCAGCTATCAATTTAGAAACTGCTAAAGGGATCCCCGCCGTTGATAAAGCCAGCAAGATTGAATATATCGGATACACTAAACCATATAAGCTCGCCGCTTCCTCGCCGGCGATACGATTAAAAGGTATCCTATATAATGCACCCATCATTTTACCTAAAACGCCTGCCAAGGTCAAAATGGCGGCTCCTTTGACGAAAGATTTTCCCAAATTTCTCATCCTTTCATTAATATAGTCATAAATATAGTTATATTTTTTAAGTATGCTGTTAGTTGATATTTTTTGTTAAGTTAAAAACTTTAAAACCTTTTATTTATCAAAGAGGTAGAAAGGGGACAGGTGCTTGCCCCCTTTCTCCTCTTTGGATCTCCTCATTCCCCTCACAATGGTTAATGTAGATTAACTGTACATTTGTAGTTCCTATTTGTTAAAAAGAAACTTTCATCGCCTATATTCAAGCTCACGCGCAGTTACCATATGATTAGCGACAGATACAGAATTGTCCACGCGGCAAAAAAAGTGCAACGCACAAAAACACTTTCGCGCGAAGTGCTTTTTAGCCGTGCGGCGA
>CAYTOM010000307.1:0-1615 GCA_964439335.1 uncultured Peptococcaceae bacterium
CCGCGGTAATTTCATTTTCAGTCAGGATAACGGTTTCGCCCTTGCTATGCGACGAAGAAACCTTTTTCACCGCAAATTTTTGTCTAATCGCATCATTGACATGACTTTCGCACATCCCACACGCCATACCATCAATTTTTAAAGTAATTTGTTGCATAATTAAATCTCTCCTTTAGCAATATTATGTAACTATAGTTTACTTTTATTAGTTTACTCTAACTATATTATACTATTTCCAGCTCTATAATTCAACCTTTTTTCATATTTTCGCACAAAAAAAGCACCATGCCACGCATAGTGCTTCATACGCCCGATTGGAATTGAACCAACGCACCCGGCTCCGGAGGCCGGTGCTCTATCCACTGAGCTACGGGCGCTTATCTAACTTTAATATTATAGCAAATATCGGCTAAATTGTAAAGCATTTCGGGCAAATTTCCTCGCAATTAATTTTACTGTTTCTTAAAACCGGTCATCATCACCGCTGCCACCGGTCTGGCTAAATCATCGGTAATCATCACCTGATAGCAGCAGGTCGTGCGCCCATCTTTCAGGCAGACTGCCTCAGCAAATATTTTGCTACCTTTAGCCGAGCCATAAAAAGTAATGCTACTGTTTAACGACACTGTGCTCCCATCGCCCTGCCAATTTGCGGCTACGGCAAAAGCAAAATCCGCCAGAACAAATGTCGCTCCGCCCATCAATGCTCCGGCGGCATTTAGATGCTTAGGCGTGATTTCCATGCTACATTTCGCATATTTATCGCCTATTTCCTCGATATAGGCTCCGCTTTCACTAGCAAAGCGGTCATTAGCAAAAAATTCGCGTACCTCTTGTATAGTTTTCAATTCTATCACTCCAATTTTTTATTTGCTTTCTAATATAGCACCTTTTTCCCTACTTTGTCCAGCTCTATATTACAAAAAAGTGAAAATTTTTTCTAAATCAGCTAATATTTCTTGAAAGTTTAAACAAGCTAATGTATAATTGATTTGTTACTAATACACACTTTAGATGGAGGGCTAGCCATAATTTATGACGCATTTAGTATTATTAAAATTTGAACCCGGATATCTCACTGAGGAGCATTTCGCCGAAATAGTGCAGGCTTTTCACGAATTAAAAGCTGCTTTACCTAATCATATCGCCGGTGTCCAAATCCATAAAAATGAGATTGTACGCGATTCTAATATGGATATTATGATTGAATTAGAGTTACTGCTGGCAGATTCACTTTCCAGCTATCTCAATCACCCTATTCATCTCAAGCTCGGAGAAAAAATGAACCCCCACACTATCAACCGTGTATCTTTTGATTATACCCAAGGAGGCATAAATGGATAATTCACCGCAGGGCACTACCTCAAAACGCGCTTTGTTTTTCTCTGTTTTAGTCATTGCATTATTATTAATGACATTTTGGTATATGTTTAATATCATTTTGTTGACATTTTTATTTACCTTTATTTTTTACCATGTGATAGTCTTGCTACACAATGCCTCGCAAAAATATCTGCATTTTCATCTGCCGGATAAACTCAATATTTTCATTATCTATATTGCCTTTATCCTGATTTTGGTCTATGCAGTTTATCGCCTATCACCCACCTTTGCC
>CAYTOM010000308.1:0-1608 GCA_964439335.1 uncultured Peptococcaceae bacterium
CGAAAAAATGAGCAAAAAAATCGCCGAGCAACCCACCTCGTTTGCTAATTTGCGTAACAATATCCCTGCTCTTACCGCCCTCCAGCAGGACACCTATGATACAGTATTAAACCATCTCCAGCTGGCTGATTGCAGTGGAGCATTTTACATCATTAATACCACTGCCAACGATACTTTGGAGGATGTATCCTACAGCGGTATTTATCTCAAATATGCTAATATCGGCTCCGATACGGTATTTCGCAATTCGATATGTATGTTTCGCGGTATCTCGCAGATAGCCCGCCAAAACGACATCAATTTATTCAGCACTTGGGAATGCGAAATTAAAGCCGGTGTCTTTCCCGAGATGGACGCTATTTTAGAGCAGTTACAGACTGACCCTGCGCAGGGTTATTTATTGACTCAGGCTTACAAATTGCCTGATGCTTGGGAAAAGGTACGCTTGCTATGTGCCCCTATCACCGACCAAAATGGGCAAATCATCGGTGTATGTGGCTTTGAGCTCAGCGACCCATTCTTTCAGTCTGTCTACCAAATATCTGATCCCAAGCAGGATTTTATCATCTGTGCTTTGCTTGACCAGTATGACAATCTCTACAGTGGGCAATTTGCCTCGAATAAATCGGGCTATCTACCGCCATTGCAAAATCCTTTTATCGTCCAGGTAGCCGAGCCGCTGTCATTTTTTTCAGACGGCACTACTGCGATGATTGGCAAAATCAAACCACTGCAAATCGGAGCTACCATGCACAATATCGCCGTCATGCTACCGCAAAGCCAGTACGATGAATGTATCCGCGAAAGCAAAGCAAAGACGGTGTCGCTATTTTTAGTCGTTTCGATTTTAGGCGTTGTCTCCAGCATTTGGCTTAGCAGGCGCTATGTACGCCCCTTGCTCAAATCAATGGAGCAAATCAAATCCAAGCAATTCGATACCGAAGCAGGCATACCGGAAATCGACGATTTATTCGCCTTTTTAGCCGAGTATGACCGCCAGCAGGAAATCGCCATTGCCCATGCTGAGCGCGAAAAAGCCGATGCTATGACCGCTATTGAGCAGATGCAGCACAAATACGATGAAGCCAGTCAGCAATTGGATAGGCTCACCTATTCCAGAAAAGCCGAAATCGACCCCGATGATTATGCTAATTTCAAAAAAGGTCTGGCTACATTGACCAATAAAGAGCGTGAGATATTTGATTTGTATCTCTCCGGCAAAACCGCTAAAGAAATTCTGGTTATCGTCGGCATTCAGGAAAGTACGCTAAAGTTTCATAATCACAATATGCTTGGCAAATTAGGCGTATCATCTCGCAAGCAGATGCTCCGCTATGCCGCACTTGTAGAAAAAGAAAAAGAAACACAAGAGGAACAACAAATTGAGCAGTAAAATTTCCCCCTTTAGTTTTATAAAAAAGCGTTTCAAAATCCTCTCTTTGTTATATCTAAAAATGAGCGATAAAAGCTAGTCGGATAACAAAAAAGCTATTGAGAAAAAATTCTCAATAGCTTTTTTAATTAGTGAAATTCCTTACTCATTTTTCACTCCCACACAAGGGATAGCTGTTTTCATCAAGCATATCCACCCTAGCAGCTCAATTTCCG
>CAYTOM010000309.1:0-1582 GCA_964439335.1 uncultured Peptococcaceae bacterium
ATAATAATATTTTTTTGGGAAATTTGTTATTTTGCCCTTGCCAAAGGGATTTCTGTATGATATAATATTTCTTGTTGTGAAATGGGCGGTCCGCTGGATTATAGGTGTAAGACATGAACGCCTAATAGAAGGAGGAAAAACAATGGATTACATTAAAATGCTTGAGCAAGAACAAATGAAAAGTGACATTCCTGATTTTCGCCCCGGTGATACCGTGCGTGTGGATGTAAAGGTTGTCGAGGGTAGTAAAGAGCGTATTCAGGCTTTCGAGGGTGTTGTTATCAAACGCCGTGGCGGTGGCTTGAGTGAGACCTATACTGTACGCCGTGTAGCTTATGGTGTAGCTGTAGAGAGATGCTTCCCGGTACACTCCCCCCGCGTAGACAAAATTACTGTCGTTCGTCAGGGTCGTGTCAGAAGAGCTAAACTTTACTACATGCGTGAGCGTTTCGGTAAAGCTGCAAGAATTAAAGAAGTTCGCAGATAGTTGCCAAAGGCTGAATTTTTTCAGCCTTTTTTTTATTAGGAGATTAGCAAATTAAAGGAGGGGCAATATGCAGGATAATCATGAGCAAAATTCAAATATAACTCCGGAAGATATCGATACTGTGCCGAAACGCGGAGACAAGCACAAGAAAGAGAGACCGTTTTGGGTGGAAGTTGTAGAGATTATCGTAATTGCCGCAGTATTGGCATTTGGAATTAGGACATTTGTAGTGGAGAGCTTTTGGGTGCCGTCAGGCTCGATGCTACCGACTATTCAGCTCAATGACAGAGTGTGGGTGACAAAATTCAGCTATAAATTAGGCGACCCTGAGCGCGGTGATGTCATAGTCTTTCGTCCGCCGGCAGAAGCCCATGCTTCGGAAAACGAGAAATACTATATCAAACGCTTGGTAGGGCTTCCCGGAGAAACTATCGAATTTAAGGATAATGAGCTTTATATCAACGGAGTATTAATCGAAGAGGATTACTTAAAAGACGATGTTTACAATGAAGATTTCGGACCTTTTACAATAGCCGAGGATAGCTATTTCTTTTGCGGAGACAATCGCACCGGCAGCTATGACAGCCGCTATTGGGGCGATGTCGAGAGAGATAATTTAGTAGGTCAAGCGCAGTGTATTTATTGGCCATTAGCGCGAATGGGGGGACTGTAATGCAAATCCAATGGTTTCCCGGGCATATGACCAAGACTAAGCGCATGATCGAGCAGCGTATTAAACTGGTCGATGTCGTTATTGAATTAGTGGATGCTCGTCTGCCGGAAAGCAGTCGCAATCCATTGCTTGATAGTTTAGTAGGTCACAAGCCGAAAATAGTGATTTTAAACAAAGAGGACTTAGCCGATCCGGTGCAAACGGCATTGTGGCTAAAACATTTTAATGAGCAGGGCAATTGTCGAGCATTAGCCTTTAATTCGACAATGGGCAAAAAAAAGCTGATTGGCGAATTAAAAACCGGATTATTGGAATTAACAGCAGAAAAGCGCAATAGATTAGCCGCTAAAGGCGTCAAAATGCAAACTATTCGTTGTATGGTCGTAGGTATCCCCAATGTCGGCAAAAGTACATTTATTAAT
>CAYTOM010000310.1:0-1554 GCA_964439335.1 uncultured Peptococcaceae bacterium
GTCACTGAGCGTATTATCAGAGAAGTCGATGTAGCTCCGACTATTGCCGTATTAGCCGGTGTCAGAATGCCTCATGAATGTGAAGGCGCACCTGTTTACCAAATTTTAAGCGAATAACTAATATATTTTTCGAGAGTGTAGCAAACACCCTACACTCTCGAAAATCAAATACTCTTTATTATATCACTAAGTAAAAGAGGGATATTATGACTACAACAACTAAAAAGAATTCATTTGATAAAACTATTATTCATGCGATTGTCATTGCTGTCATCATCTTAGGTTTCGGTCACCTGCCTACCTTTTCCACCGTTACTCCATATGGTATGAAAGCCCTGGGATTATTTATCGGCATTATCTACGGCTGGCTTTTTGCCGGAATGGTTACCACTTCTTTATTAGCTTTTATTTTAACTCCTTTTACCGGTATTACCACCGCTAACGGTTTTTTAATTTCAGGTTTTGGTAATATCGTTACTTTGCAAGTATTATTCGTAATTATGCTTTTTGCCGTACTAAATACTACCGAGATTCCTTTAAAAATAACCAATTCCTTATTAGGCTCAAAATTTTGCCTGGGAAAACCTTGGATATTCTTTGGTATTCTCATGTTTGCTACTTGGTTAGTCAGTTTTATTGCCGGTGGTGTTATCCCACTGTTTATCGTTTTTCCTATCGTTATTAGTTTATGCGAAGAATATAACATCGAACGCTACAGCAAAACCTCTACTATGCTTTTTATGGGTGTTCTTCTAGCTGACTGTATCGGTCAGATGTGTATGCCCATCAAAGGTATGCCTATAATTCTAATGTCTTTATATCAAACTGTAGACCCTACTGCTGTATTCCCCTTAGGAATTTATATGATTTATACTACCACCTTAACTCTTTTCATTCTTTTAACCGGTTTGCTCTCTATGAAATACATTATGCGAGTCGATTTAAGTATGTTAGAGCATATAGATACTTCTAAATACAGAGGAGAACAAAACAAATTTACCAAAAGAGAAACCTATATCCTTTGGATTTTGCTCGCCGTTTTAGTTTTAATGGTCTTGCAATCCATCTTTCCAATTAATGCCGTCAAAAACTTTATGGGTCAATTTGGTATGGTAGGCTTTGTTTTAGTTGGTATCTTAGCCGTATTATTTATCAAAGCCGACGGTCAGCCGTTGTCCACGATGAAAGATTTGTCCAACGGTGTCCAATGGGATGTTATTTTATGCGTTGCTTCCATGAATCCGGCTATGGGATTTCTCTCCTCTGACGAATCGGGCATCAAAGAAATGCTCTCTGCGGTATGTGGGCCGTTTATTTCCGGATTATCGCCGATTGCTTTTGTTTTAATCGTCATCATCATCTGCGGTGTCTTAACTAACTTTTTAAACAACCAAGCCTGCTGCTTGATGTTCTATCCAATAATTATGATTTATGCACCTATTTTAGGTATCAATGCAGTTGCTCTGGTATGTGCTATGATTATCATCAGCCATGTCGCATTCGCTACTCCGGCAGCATCATTCTATTCGCTTATCACATTCGGCTATACTGATT
>CAYTOM010000311.1:0-1547 GCA_964439335.1 uncultured Peptococcaceae bacterium
CAGGCACCTATGGCATATTTAACCGATGCCAAACTGGTAGCAGCCGTAAGCAACGCTGGAGGTCTTGGGGTACTTGGCGGAATCGAATCTGGCCGTGATAACTCTTTAGAAATACTCAGACAGGAAATCCGCAAAGTTAAGTCTTTAACCGATAAACCATTTGGTGTTAATTTTGATCCAGCTCCTATTAAGGCCGGAACTGATGCTACTTCAGGTGCAAGTCAAAGTGATGTAAAAGTTACCAGCAATGATTTAAATAAAGCTGTAGGTCAAGTATTTGAAGATTATAAAGGTTACGACATCGAAAAAGATGAAACTGCCATGCAAATCTTTAAGGTTATGGTTGAAGAAAAAGTCCCTGTTGCTGTCTACGTTGGACCAGCTCCAATGAAGGAATGGTTTGACAAGTTAGAAAAAGCTGGCATTAAAGTACTGTTTAGAGCAATTACCCCATACTTAACTACTATTAAAAATGCTGTCAAAGCTGGAGCCAAGGCAATCGTGGCTACCGGCTTCGATGCAGGAAGTACTTTACCAACTAATGCAATTGGTACCTTCTCATGCATTCCAATGGTTAAAGAAGCAGCCGGAGATATTCCTATTTTAGCTGCAGGTGGTATTACAAGTACTACTACTGCTAAAACTGCTGCTGAATTGGGTGCTGAAGGAATTTATGCAGGTACTGCTTTCCTAGCTTCAGAAGAAGCACCGATTGCGGATAACATTAAGCAGTTAATGATTACTGCAACCGCTGATGATATGAAGATGTTTAGAACACCAAATGGATATTTCAGAGGTTATAAAGGAGGAATGACTGACAAATTGATGGCCATGGATGCCGAAAATAAGACACCAAAAGAAATCTGGGATCTTGCTGACGGATACGTTTGTCTTAAAAATGGTATGCTTGACGGTAATTTAGATAAAGGTATTGCTTCATTTGGCTTAGGCGTTGGTGCCATTAGATCCATTGATAGCGCAGCTACCATTGTTGACAGATTAAATGCGGGACTTAAAGATTAGTTTGAAATTATTTATAAAGCCCAAAGATATGATCAAGATTTAAATATCGCAATCATATCTTTTTATTTTCTATCAAAATGACGTAAAATTTCGATTCCTTTTCTCTGATATTTATTTTGTACAAAACTTTTGCGCATGGCAATTTGCATATATGCATAAATTCGATCGTTTTTTCTTAAACGGATTACCTTCAAATTGCTCTCACTCCTAAGAGAACTTTCCATAACAAAGGCTATCCCCATATTTTCACGAACAAGATCAATCATTAATCTCATCGTTTTAGAAGTAAAAATAATATTTGGCGTAAAACCACCTACTTCACTTAATTTTTCTAATGATTCTCTTGTTAAAAAACCTGGCTCTCTGGCAATAAATTTTTCTCCACGTAAATCACTAGCAGAAATTATACCTTTTTTAGCTAAAGGATGATTTGGATGAGCAATTATCACTAATTCAGTTTTACTAAGTGTATGAATAAAATAATTTGGATCATTAACAGGCACATTCCACGAATAAATAGCTAC
>CAYTOM010000312.1:0-1536 GCA_964439335.1 uncultured Peptococcaceae bacterium
ATACGCGCTATCAGCTAAATTCTATCACCGCGCAAAAAAATATGATCGATTATCAGGATGCACTGGGTAGTTTTACCTTAGACGAGTTTAAAATTCATTTCAATGATAAAAAATATGCTTATCGAGCACCGGAGTATAAATTGATTTTGAAGTATGCTTATATTGTGGATAAAAATCATGAATTTACGCAGGCAGAAAGTGCGTTTGTGCAGTTTTTGCATGAATATTTTTTAGAGAAATAATATTTTTCGCTATTATTTTACGCCGCATTGTCGGCGTTTTTTCATTTTAGGGCAAATTTTTAGTCAATATTGAAATGTCGGGATTTTATAAAGAAAGTTTCAAGAAATGTATAAGTATTTGTAAAAAAGAGTAGATTTGTCTGGAAAAACATTAAATTTTGTGCTAGAATAAGAACAATTTTAAAGATATTTCGTCTTTAATAATAGGTAATTATGTAGTTTTTGCTAAATAACAATCAGTGCTTGCAATGTGATTTTTAGTAGGATACAATTAAACTGCGATAAGTGTGAAGAAACGAAAGCGAGTGAAGATAATGAAAAAAGTATGGGTAAAAGCGGCGGCAATTACGGCATTGGGCTGTGCGTTAGCTTTAGGCGGTGGGCAAGCTGCTCAAGCTAAGGAAGTCCGGGTAACTCTGCCGACCTTTAATGTAAATTTGAATGGCATTGCGATGGACCAGGTCTATAATCAGTATCCTTTGTTAGTGTATAATGACATTACCTATGTGCCAATGACCTATTATGATGCTAGGCTTTTAGGCTTGACGACTGCTTGGGATAATACGGAGGGGCTATCGGTAGCACCATTGAGCTTTATTCCCGATGCGCAGACGGCACAGAGCCAGTATAAAGCCTATACGACCGAGCAGGGTAACAAGACTAGCTATACCGCGCAGACGGCACAGTTTAAAATCAAGGTAGCCGGAGCGGAGGTCGATAATGCTACGGAAGAATATCCGCTTTTGGTATTTCGCGATGTGACCTATTTCCCACTTACTTGGCATTATGCGGTGACGACATTTGGCTGGAATTATAATTTTGATTTGGATAATGGCTTGGTGATTACACCTGTCCCGACCAAGGTTTTTGACCCATATATCGCGGTAGTGACCGGCAGTGTGGTCAATGTGCGCTCAGATGCGACGACCGAAAGCAGTGCGTTGACGCAAGTGAATAAGGGGACTTATTTGACTGTCATTGATGAAGAAGAAGCCGCTAATGGTGATGTGTGGTATGCTGTTAGTTTGGCAAATGGCACCAAAGGCTATATCGCCGGCTGGCTTTTGACTGATCAGGCTACTTATGAGGCAAATAATAAGCCAAGCAATAACAATACCAATCCTACGCCTATAGTAAGCGGTGAGATAAGCACGATTAATTTAGCGCATTTGACCACCGGTGCTACCGAAACACTGGCAATTTTGCAGACAGGCTCAGCGGCAATCAGCACCAGCCAAAATAACGCAGATAGTGTCACGATTACCCTGGCAAATGCCACTACCGAGTCTAATTT
>CAYTOM010000313.1:0-1509 GCA_964439335.1 uncultured Peptococcaceae bacterium
GAATTGGGCTTAACTAAATCATATATTGATGAAAAGAGCGGAATGCGCTTTGTAAAATGGGACGAAACTATTGCTGTAGCTCAGCGTAGCTCTTATATTTATATCAACTTGAAAGGCAGAGATCCGGAAGGTATCGTAGAGCCGGAGGATTATGAAAAGACTGTACAAATGGTCATTGACAAATTGTATGGCTATCGTCATCCGGTAACCGGTGAGCGTGTTATTTCTTTCTGCTTGACTCGTGATGAAATGGAAATGGTCGGTATGGGCGGCGAGCATGTCGGCGATATTTTGTACCAAGTAGTACCTACCTATTGCAATGAGCATGCGTTTGCTCCGTCTACTACCACCAACGAAGGCTATTCTTTGAATAATTTGTGCATTATGACCGGTGCCGGATTCAAAAAAGGTGTCGAGATCAATCGTACTATTCGTATTGTCGATGTCGTACCGACTATTTGCCATTTGGGCGAAGTGCCTATGGTTAGCAATGTCGAGGGCGGTGTCATTTGGCAGGCTTTAGAGGGATTTGAGGAAAAATCCTATAAATAATGGTTGCTATATTAAGTAAATAGTGATTTCGCAAAAGAGAGCATAAGCTGTAAAGTGAATGCTCTCTTTTTTAAAAAGGAGGGGAGATAATGCTGCGAGCTGAAGATATTACAATTAGGCGCGGTATGCATAAAATTGTCGAAAATTTTAGCTGGGAAATAGTTAAGCAGGAATCGTGGATTTTGTATGGGCTAAATGGCTGCGGTAAAACAACGCTGTTGAGTGCTTTAGCAGGATATTGTGGGGTTAGTAAAGGGCAGATTTGGATTGATGATGTTTTATTAAATAAAGATACAAAAAATGCGTGGAGAAAAAACTGCGGTTTTATCAGTGCCTCATTTTTTGGCAATTATTATCGTGCGGAAAGTAATTTAGAGATAGTTTTAAGTGGTTTAAAAGGTCAAATAGGGACAGGTATAGATATTTCTACAGAAGATGTGCGTAAAGCTAAAGCATTGCTCAGTAGTTTAGGTTTAAAGGGCAAAAGCCAGTACCCATTTGATACATTATCATCTGGGCAGCGACAAAAGGTATTGTGGGCGCGGGAGTTAATTAGTGACCCACAGCTACTTTTATTAGATGAACCGTTTAATGGTTTGGATATTTTAGGTAGATTAGAGGTTCAGGCACTCTTGCGCCAATGGCAAAATGTCGGAGAGAAAACTGTGGTGTGTGTCACTCATCAATGTGAGGAAATAACGGCTGATTATACGCATGCCTTGCTTTTAAAACAAGGCAAACTCTACGCTAAAGGACGGATAGATGAGGTATTTAATCAAGCAAATATGAGTGGTTTTCTAGACAGAGAAGTAACGGTGAATTGGGCTAAAGGATATGCCGAAATTTGTCTGTAAATTTTATTAAGTGTTTTCAGGAGGTATATGATGGGCAAAATAACCGATGATGACCGCAAAAGGTTAACTCGTTGCTGCTGTAAACAATGTGGCGGGGAATTGA
>CAYTOM010000314.1:0-1509 GCA_964439335.1 uncultured Peptococcaceae bacterium
CATGTCTCTATCGCCTCGATTGAGGGAATGCACGAGCGGACACTGGTCGTTAATGGCTTTTCCAAGACTTTTTCGATGACCGGTTGGCGTTTGGGCTATGCGTGTGGACCTAAACCATTGATGGAGCAAATTGTTAAAATTCATCAGTATATGATTATGTGCGCGCCAACTACTTCGCAGTATGCGGCGATTGAGGCATTGCGCAATTGTGATGAGGCTGTGGAGGAGATGCTGGAGGAGTATGATGTCCGTAGGCGGTTGTTGGTCAGTGGCTTTAATAAGCTGGGGCTGACTTGTCGCGAGCCCAAGGGGGCATTTTATGCTTTTCCTTCGATTCAATCTACGGGAATGACGAGCGACGAATTTTGCGAGCGGCTTTTGACGAGTAAGCATGTCGCTTTGGTGCCGGGGACAGCTTTTGGCGCAAGCGGCGAGGGGTTTGTCAGGGCGTCGTATTGTTATTCGCATAATCATTTGAAAGAAGCATTAAAGCGTATCGGCGAATTTTTAGATGAGTTGCCGGGATATAAAAAGTAAAAAAATACTGCCTATTAAAGGCAGTATTTTTGTTTATCCGACATCGAAAAAGTCGGCATAGGAATTATTTTTGTTGTTTTCATCGATTTCCATGCGGATATCCTGCATTTGCTGGTCGATTAGGGCTAAATCAGAGGCGCATTTTTTGAGCTTGGCACAAATGATTTCTTCGGATTGGATTTCTTTTTTGTATTTGAGCTTGTGCTCGACACTTGCCCAGAAATCCATGGCAATCGTGCGAAATTGGACTTCGACATTCATCATTTTTTTGCCGGTGGTCAGAAATATCGGCGTCGAAACGATTAAATGCAAGCTACGATAGCCATTGGGCTTAGGATTAGCGATATAATCTTTGCGCATGAGGACGGTGATATCGTCTTGCTGAGTAAGCAATTGCTCTAAAGCGTAAATATCGTCCTGAAAATCGCAGACGACGCGGATACCGGCGATGTCGAATATTTTGTGCTCTAAAGTATCTAACGAGACATCTAAGCCTTTACGGCGGAGTTTGTTTAAGATGCTGACCGGATCCTTTAAGCGAGTGGAGATCGATTCGATTGGATTGCGGGAATATTTCAGGGAAAATTCTGAGTCTAGGACTTTGAGTTTGGTTTCTACTTCCATCATAGCGCAATTATATTGATTCATTAAAACGGCAAATTTTTGACTGGTATCCAAGACGGTCGTTAATGAGGCGTGAGTGGCAGTAGTGGGAATTAGTGAATTCATGGTATTCCTCCTTCAAAATTAACGGGAATAAAAAACGCCTACAATTAATAATTCTGCATTTAGGGGCAAAATTACTGCATTGGTAGGCGTAAATATTGTTAAGAATTTTTTACACGCGATCGGAGTTGAAATCGAGTGAGCTTAAAAGTTTCATATTATCCAAAGCCATGCCGGCACCGTTGGCGACACTGGAGAGGGGATTATCAGCGATATGCACCGGAATGCCGATTTCAGTGGCTAATA